>CALGXJ010000038.1 GCA_937936035.1 Eximiradius proteiniborus | reverse complement strand
GATAAAGTTTTCGGTCAGATAATCCTTGTTGTTTGGATTAACAAATTTGAAAAAAAGTTCATTGACTTTGAAGCTTTTGATAGTATCAACAGGAATTTCAAAAATATTTTCGGAGAAACTATTGCAATAGATGATATTACAATCTTTGTCAACAATCAAAAGTGCTTCGTTTGATAGTTCAAAAAGTTGCTCGAAGATACTGATTGAGATTGAATTTTTATTCATTTTACAAATACAATGACTAACATTTGGGGAATAAATATAACAAACAATAATAATTAAATCAAAGAATTATTTTTTTTGAGCGTTAATTCGTAACCAGGCATCATAAAAAGGAGATGTTTGCTTCCACATTGGTTGAATTGGGCTATTAGCAAAAGCGACTACAATATCAAGGAGCAAATTAGCGTGTTGCAAAGTGGCATCATAATTTACCTGAAATTTGAAGTTGTCGTTTGGTGTATGATAAACATTATTTGCATAATGAGAGAATTTCTCGTAAGCTTCTTCTGGGGTGAAATTTTCTAAATCGAGACCATCCATAATAAGCAAAGCTGGAACACCATTTTTAGCAAACGAATAATTATCAGAATAAGAAAATGAATTGTCCAATGCAAATGAAGGTAATTCCGATAAAAATAAATTATTATTTTTTAATACACTATCGAGAGCATCCAAATTATTTAAAAATTCTGCACCAATTGCAACAACAGATTTAAATCTATCCAAAAATGCAATACCATCAATATTGATATTGAGAATTGTTTTGAAGAGCGGGCGTGCTGGATAATCGCAATAGTAAGTGGAGCCGAGCAAGCCGTGTTCCTCAGCTGTTGTGAAGAGGAAAATAATTGAACGTTTAGGTTTTATTTTGTGTTCCATTATGTTTCGGGCAATTTCGAGTGTAACAGCACAACCAAGGGCGTTGTCGGTAAGTCCGTTATAGATGCTGTCGCTACCGGAAGGGATACCAACACCAAGATGATCGTAGTGAGCTGAAACCAACACGTAACTGTCGCGAAGTTTTTCATTTGAGCCTTGAATGATTCCAACAACGTTCACAGCCAGGAAATCGTGGCGTTCAACCTGAGGCTTGAATTCAAAGAAAGTATTCAGAGGAAAGCTTGACAGTTTATTATTTTTCGCAAGTTCCAATATTTGATTTAGAGAATAACCAGATTGCTCAAAAATAAAATCAGAAGCGATTGGGTTGAGAATAATGCATAGATTTTTATTCAAATTATAAGCGAGAGAAAAATCGTCGAATTGGTAATTGTATATCATTTTTTCCCAATGACGCTGATTTGAAATACTTTTTGTTGAGATAATTATTAATGCAGAGGCACCACGGGAAACAGCGATAAGTTGTTTTGTTTCGTAGCTTGAATAGGTAGTTGGTCGCTCGCCATCAAAGAAAACAGGAGAAGTGGAGAATGGTTCTCCATCTAAAACAACAACAACTTTACCTCGAACATCAATGTTTAAGTAGTCGTTGTAGTCATATTCGGGAGCAAAAATTCCAAAGCCGGCAAAAACCATTTCTGTGCGGCGCGAAAGAAATATCTGATGAGATATTTTGTAAATCAAATAATCTTCGTTTAATGAATATTCACGAAAATTGTTTTCGGAGTAAATAGTAAGTTTTGTTTCAGGAAGTATTTTAGTAGAATGCATAGGGATATAGTGATAAAAAGTGCCATCGTTGCCGATAGGTTTCACACCGTATTTATTCAATTCTGAAGCTAAATATTTGGCGGCAATTTCGCTACCGAACGAACCTGTAAGGCGACCTGCCAGGAAATCGCTGGCAAGAAAATTAACGTGGCTGATAATGTTATTTTTATTAATCTCAGCAATCAGACAAGAAGCAAACAGCAAGGTTATTATATATAGATATACTCTCATAAAAACAATTTACTTAATAATTTAAAAATAAAAAAAATTTGATTGAAGATAATTTATTATTCAATAAATGGCAAGGAAATTGAGAATAATCAGTATGAATAATTAAAAACAGCGTAAATACTATGTTTTTTGAATAATAAAGAATAGAAATGGCTAAAAATACACAAATAGATGTATTAAATTCACCTGCAATGAACAAAATCCGGAATAATATACTTCCTCAATTGAGCAGAAACAGAGATTTATTATTAGCGATGGGAGTTTTGCTCATATTAGGGTTGTTGATTATTCCGTTGCCACCAAAACTATTGGATATATTTTTAGCAACCAATATTACTTTGTCTGTATTAATATTAATGATAGCAATATACATAAGAACACCGCTGGAGTTTTCTTCGTTTCCGGCTGTGTTGCTTATGACAACTTTGTTTCGGTTGGGACTGAACGTTGCGACTACGCGTTTGATTTTAGGCGAGGCGTCTGCAGGAGATATAATACACGCATTTGGTTCATTTGTCATCAAAGGCAATTACGTAGTTGGGGTAATAATATTTCTCATATTACTTGTAATCAACTTTATAGTGGTAATAAAGGGTTCGACACGTATTGCCGAAGTAAGCGCACGATTTACTCTGGATGCATTGCCCGGCAAACAAATGAGTATTGATGCAGATTTAAATGCGGGATATATAGATGAAGCAACAGCCAAAAAGCGACGCGAAGACCTAACCCGTGAGGCAGACTTCTTTGGTGCGATGGACGGTGCGGCGAAGTTTATCAAGGGAGATGCAATAGCAGGATTAGTAATAACTGGTGTAAATATTCTAGGAGGATTGGCAGTAGGGATGCTGCAATTTGATATGGATTTTGCAACGGCAGCATCAACATATACAATTTTGACGATTGGTGATGGTCTTGTTGCTCAAATTCCATCGCTTTTGATTTCTGTATCTGGAGGTTTGGTTGTAACGCGTTCGAGCGGTTCGGATTATTTAGATAGTGAACTTTCGTTTCAGATAGGCAGTCGTCCGAAACCACTTGCAATAACTTCGATAGTATTGCTGATAATGGGAACAATTCCGGGTTTCCCATTTATTCCATTTTTTATTCTTTCGATAATTACCGGAGGATTTGCTTACTACCGGTATAAACAAATGAAGCAAGAGGCAGAGAAGAAACTTAAAGCGGAAATAGAAAAAGCAGAAGAAGTAAGTGTCCCGCCGGAGCAACCGGTAGAAGAATTGCTCAAGATAGACCCTGTGGAAATTGAATTAGGTTATGCACTGATACAATTAGTTGATGAAACTCAGGGAGGCGATGTATTTAAGCGAATTACAAATGTTCGGCGTCAATTAGCTCAGGAACTCGGTATTATCTTGCCACCGGTGAGAGTAAGAGATAATTTACAGCTAGATCCGGAAGAATATGTAGTTAAAATACGTAACAATGAGATTGCAAGAAACAAGTTGTATCCAAATATGTTGCTTGCAATGAATCCGGGAAATGCCGAAGGCACTCTTGATGGCATAAATGTAACTGAACCGGTATTTGGATTGCCGGCAGTATGGGTTAATCAAAACATACGTGAAAATGCAGAGGTAATGGGCTATACAGTAGTCGAAGCAGCAACAGTTCTGACAACACATTTAACAGAATTGCTGAGACGAAATGCAGATAAACTTTTAACCCGCCAGGAGGTAAAACGATTAATTGACAACTTGAAGGATGACTATCCGGCACTGTTAGAAGAAATACAGCAAGAGCAATTGCCACTTGTGCTTGTACAGAAAGTATTGCAGAATTTACTTGCCGAAGGAATTCCTATCAGAGATTTGCCGATAATATTAGAATCAATTCTGGAATATTCAAAAGTAACTAAAAATACTGATGTATTAACAGAATATGTTCGCCATAATTTATCTGAAACAATAAAAAAGCTATATCAAGACAGGTTTGGAGTGATTCACGCAATTGCATTAGATCCGCAAATTGAAGAAAAAATCACGAATGCACTACAAATGCACGGAACAACCGCGATTGCACCATCAATTGGATTGCCACCGGATTTTATCGAAGCGATGAAAAATAGTTTGAATGAAGCAATTGAGGAAATATCGCTTGCGGGATATTTGCCATTGATAATTTGTTCCGCACAAATACGTCCATATCTATATAGAATGATTCACAATACTTATCCACTTGTAAGCGTTGTCAGTTTCACTGAACTACCGGCAGATACTGACATAGAAATACACGGGCAAGTGCGTGTTTGAAAAAGATAGGATATGAGAACAAGCAAATTAATCACAATTGACCATCATATTTCGAATGAAAAATCGTTGCATCCACGTTCCACAGGGGAATTTTCGGCTTTGCTTCACGATATTGCACTTGCAATCAGGATTATTTCCCGAGAAGTGAGGCGCGCCGGACTTAATGAAATGTTTGGGCTAACCGGAGAAGAGAATCAGAACGGCGATAAAGTAAGGAAGTTGGATAAATTTGCAAATGAAATAATAAAGAACTTAATCCTACAAAATGGAAATGTGTGCTGCATAATAAGTGAAGAAGAAAATGATATAGTTTATGCAAAAAACAACAAGAATGCAAAATATATTTTAGTATATGACCCGCTCGATGGTTCCACAAATATTGATGTAAATATTACAATTGGTAGTATTTTTTCAATTTACCGCCGGCTCGATGATAATATTCCTGTTAATATAAATGATGTTCTGCAGTGTGGCGTAAGGCAAGTTGCTGCAGGATATGCTCTTTATGGTTCATCTACACTTTTAGTATATACGACAGGAAATGGAGTTAATGTCTTTACTTACGACCCAACCTTAGGTGAATTCTTTTTAACGCAAAAGGATTTGAGAATTCCGGAATCAGGGAATATTTACAGTTGCAATGAAGGGAATTATTACAAATGGAAACCACAAGTGCAGAAATTTGTAGATCACCTGAAAGGAGCCAATGGAAGTGAACGTTCGTATATGCTACGTTACATTGCAAGTGGAGTAGCTGATATACATCGGACTTTACTATATGGTGGGATTTATTTATATCCTGAAGACACTTCGCATCCGACCGGGAAATTCAGACTTGTGTATGAAGCAAATGCACTTGCAATGATTGTTGAACAAGCAGGAGGCTTGGCAACAGATGGCAAGCAAAGAATTTTAGAAATAATACCAACTTCTATTCATCAAACAATCCCTCTGATTATTGGTAGCCCAGAGGAAGTAATGCTTTACGAAAAGTATTATAGACACAATATTAGTTTATAAACTTTTGATTAATAACTAATTTTTCTGATTTTATATTTCCTAAAAAATCAATCAAAAATCAAATATTTCCCATAATTACTGAATAAAAAAAGCAATTACAATTACTACTATAAAATAATTGTGATCTCATTTAATTAATTTCAATAAATAAAAATTTAATTTATAAAAATTTTTACAATAATTATTATTTACATACGACTATAGAATAAAAATTATTCGTAAATAAGAATAATTATAAATTAATGAATAAGCTCAAAGAAAAATTAGCAAGCAAAGGATTAAAGGCAACTGTTCAGCGGCTTTATGTCTATGAGGTGTTGCTAAACAGTCGGCAACATCCAACAGCAGAGGAGGTGTATCGTGAAGTATCACGAGTATTGCCAAGCGTATCGTTAAGCACAATATACAATACACTTGAAACGTTTGTTGAACATAAGCTCGTTAATAAAGTTCACAACGATTCGGGAATAGCCCGATATGACGCTTTTGTGGAAACACATCATCATATATATTCCGAAAATGGAGAAGTAATAGCGGATTATTATGATGAAAAGCTTGCTGAATTGCTTAATGACTATTTCACTAAGAAGAAAATAAAGGGCTATGAAATAAAAGAAATACGCCTTCAAATTATATGTTCAACCAAAGAAAAGGAATCAAAAAAATGAGTAACCTGAATCAAATCGGACTCGATGCTAACAAGTCAGCAGAATTAGCAGAAAAATTGAATGATTTATTAGCTAATTATCATGTGTTTTATATGAATGTTCGTGGATTTCACTGGAACATACGCGGAGAGAAATTTTTCGAGTTGCATTTAAAATTCGAGGAATTATACGACAACTTAATATTGAAAATTGACGAAATCGCGGAACGTATTTTAACAATAGGGAGCACACCTCTACATTCTTTTAGTGATTATCTGGCAAAGTCGGAAATCAAAGAAGCAAAAAATTTATCGTCGGCAAAGGATACAGTTACTTCGATACTTGATAGTTTCAAGATACTTCTACTTAAACAACGCTATATATTAGATCTATCGGATGAAGTCGGCGACGAAGGAACAAACACACTAATGAGCGATTATATTCGTGAGCAAGAAAAGTTAGTCTGGATGTATTCAGCATATTTAAATAATTAGTTCTATCAACTATTTTTAATATTTAATGGAGGTTCAAATGTCAGATTACAAATTCCCATCAATTGGAGAGAAATTTCCAGAAATCGAAGTTCAAACTACCTTAGGCAAAATGAATTTGCCAAAAGATTTAGAAGGCAAGTGGTTTATTCTATTTAGCCATCCGGCAGACTTCACACCTGTATGCACGACAGAGTTTGTAGCATTTCAGAAAAGATACGAAGAATTTAAGAAGTTTAATTGTGAATTGGTTGGACTTTCGATTGACCAAGTATTTTCACACATCAAATGGGTAGAGTGGATAAAAGACAATTTGCAAGTAGAGATTCAATTTCCGATAATTGCAGATGATGGAACAATTGCAAAAATGCTTGGTATGCTTCATCCGGGAAAAGGGAAAAATACAGTGCGTGCAGTATTTTTCGTCGATCCAACAGGGACAATAAGAGCAATATTGTATTATCCACAGGAACTTGGACGCAATTTTGATGAATTATTGAGAATGGTAAAAGCATTCCACGTATCAGATAGTGAAAAAGTTGCAATTCCAGCTAACTGGCCAAACAATGAATTAATTGGCAATAAGGTAATTATTCCACCAGCAACAGACTACAAAGCAGCAATGTATAAGAAAGACCGCTACGATAACTATGACTGGTGGTTTTTATATAGAGATATAGAACAGAAATAATGTAAAGCATAAAAGAAATGGCGGGAAAGGTACCCGCCATTTCATTTAATTTTTGTGTATATCACGGTGCATAATACGACGTGATTCTTTTAATTTTTCGTCGTCTGGAAGAGAGAGCAAACGTTGATTTAAGTCTTTATCGTTTTCATTTTGAAGTTGAGCAGCAACGAACGAAATAACTTGAGGTGGGAAAACATTGTCGCGTTCGTAGAGTTCGCGGTGTTGGAGTAATTTTTCGCTCGACTCGACACAGCTTGTAGCAAGCTCAGGAAGTTCATTTTCGATAGAAGACTTATGAATATTGGTGCTGACGTAGCTATTGTTAGCAATATCGAGTGATTTATCTTTGTTAGTAAGTCCCCATTCGGCAGCCATAGTAATACCTGAAAGTAAAAGATGGGCGTTTCCACTTCCGTCGGGACTGCGAATTTCGACAGTTTGGCGGTAGATACGCTTTTCAAGAGGTTCAACCGGGCAATCATTAACAACAGAAGCAAGGTTCGACAGGTTATTCCAGCCAAGTGGAACGCGAATCAGAGCACTACGGTTCATCTCGCTCCAACAAACGCGAGTAGGAGCTTCCTGATGTGGAACAAGTCTTAGATAAGAAGCAGTAACCATATTACCAAATCCAGTAAGGCTTGGAGCATAGTTGCAGAGCCCCCCTATGAGCATTTTAGCGTAGTCGGTGAGAACCCCTTTTTCGTCTGTCATAATATTTTTGCCATCTTTCATCAGTTGAAGATGGAAGTGCATTCCATTGCCAGCGTGTCCAATTTCTAATTTGGGAACAAACGTAGCAGTAAAATTATTTCTATAAGCAACATTTCGAATAATCCATCGGGATAGGACAATAATATCGCCGGTGTCTTCGATTGGAGTAGGTAGAAATTCAACTTCGACTTGTTCGGCGCTTTTACCATTTAGTTCAGGATAATCGCTTTCGATACGTTCAAGATAACCTACTTCGAAATGAGCATACTTTACGTGTCCGGAAATTTGGGCGATATAGCGAACCATTTCATTCAACACAGCAGCACTTTTGACGAATGGTTCGGAAGCGTGATACCCGCGCTGTTTTGGCAAAGGGAAAAGCTGATTATTAGTATGTCCGATAAGATAGAATTCCAATTCGCCTAAAGCCCAAAGTTCTAATCCAGTTCGTTCTTTCAGAATAGTGTGAGCTTTATGAAGAATATTATCAGGAGCAAATGGAGCGCGTTCACCGTTTTTGTTGAGAAAGCGACAAACAAAATCAATGCTCTTATTATCAAAAGGATTTAAAAAAGCAGTTTTATATACAGGGAGCACATACATATCAGAAGAACCTGCATCTACAATTCCTTTGAAGAGAGAAGAGCCATCAACGCGTTCACCTTCGGTAAGAATCATTTCAGCCTGCTGAGTACTGCATATTGGAATTCTGAGCTCTTTGATTTTTCCATCAATTCCAGTATAATGAAAGGTAATGCGTTCCAATTCTTTTTCTTTAATAATTCGAATTAAATCATCACGAGTAAAATCTTTTGGTTCCTTGCCTAAAATAACAGAAATCGGATTACTTAAAGCAAAATTTTCAAGTTTAGTCATAAAGCACCATCAAAAAAAATGTTAAAAATATATAATACTAGAAATTTAATATAATAAATGTTCATAAATTTTTTA
>CALGXJ010000037.1 GCA_937936035.1 Eximiradius proteiniborus | reverse complement strand
TTAGGAAAAAAAATATTTTTTTGTAGATTTGCTTTATGATTTGTTTAATTCAAAAAAATTAATAATTATATGCCTGCTGCAAAAAATACAACAAAAATTTATGAAGTTCCATCTGAAAAATTAAGATGGTCTTGCCCGATTGATAAATTTAATTTCAAGTCCACCCGCGATGTTGAACCTCTGAAAACTATCGTTGGTCAGCCCCGTGCTATTGAAGCAATCAAAATGGGTGCCGCTCTTCACGCAAAAGGCTACAATATTTTCGTTACAGGTCTATCCGGCACCGGGCGCCTGACTACTGTTAAAAATATTCTTGAAGAAGTTACCAATAGTTGCCCAATTACTTTTGATTACTGTTATGTTAATAATTTTGCAAAACCTGACGAACCAAGATTAATCAAGCTCCCTAAAGGAAAAGGAAAAGAACTTGCCGAAGCAATGGACGATGCTATCGATTTCATTCGCCGTCGTCTGCCTAAATTATTTGAAGAGGAAAATTACCAAAAAAGCAGAATGAAAATCATCGAAGAATACCAATCTCGCGAGCAAGCCTTAATTGAACAGTTCGATGATAAAATTCGTCCTCACCAGTTTATGCGCGGACAACTCGAAACCCAACAAGGAACACTTGTTCCGGAAGTTTTCCCTATCGTCGAAGGTAAGCCCGTTACCTTAGAAGTCATCGATGAATTGCTCGCGGAAGGAAAAATGACCAAAGATGAATCTTCAAAAATTAAAAACTTATGGCGTCAGTTTCACGATCAGCTTATCGATCTCGTTCGCGAAAATATGAAAATGATGCAGGAATTTCGTAAAGCAATTATCGAAAACGACAAAAAACACTCCGAAATTGTTGTCTCTTCTATTTTAGACGAAATTCCTAAACAATTTAATAATGAAAAAGTTAATATATATATCGACGAAGTTAAAAAATACATTTTAGATCATCTCAATCTCTTCGTTGCAACCGCAGGACAACTCAACAATCTGATTCCTAATCCTGACCAATCTGTAGATGAAGATATTCTCCGCTTGTTTAGCATTAATGTTGTCTTAGACAATTCTAATACTGAAACAGCCCCCGTAATTACAGAAACTACACCTTCTTATAACAACCTTTTCGGCACTATTGAACGTGTTTTCGATAAACGTGGGGGATATTGGCGCACAGATTTTACCAAAATCAAAGCCGGGTCAATTCTCAAAGCCGACCAGGGATTTCTTATTGTCAATGCAAATGATTTATTCAGCGAACCAGGAGTTTGGACTGCTTTGAAACGAGTGCTTCTCTACGACAAACTCGAAATTCAAACTTTCGATGCATATTTTCAGTTCTCACAAGCATCGCTCAAGCCCGAGCCTATCGATGTTAATGTTAAAGTTATCATTATTGGCGGGCTGTCCCTTTATCACTTGCTTTTCCATTACGAAAAAGGTTTTAAGAAAATTTTCAAAGTTCACGCTCAATTCGATTACGAAACTGATAGAACCGACGAGATGATCGAAAACTTTACCCGATTTGTTTCGAGAATTTGCGAAATAGAAAAACTCCCTCATTGCACACCCGATGGTGTTGCCGCAATCATCGAATGGGCTGTCGAGACTGCTGGTTCCCAAAACAAAATTACTCTTAAATTTTCTGATGTTGCTGATATTATTCGCGAAGCCGCATACTACGATAGCCAGAGCAAAAATGCTCTGATTGATAGGGAAGTTGTCGAAAACGCAATTGAATGGCGTCGCCGCAGAAACGACCTCTTGGATGAAAAAATCAAAAAATCTATTTTAGAAGGCGATATGCTCATTGCTACCGAAGGCAGACGCATCGGGCAAATTAATGGTTTAACAGTGTATAATAACGGTTTTATCTCTTTTGGGAAACCTGCAAGAATTACAGCTTCGATTTCTGCCGGAAATTCCGGTATTATCAACATTGAACGGGAAGCCGAGCTAAGCGGTAATATTCACAACAAGGCAGTGCTTATCTTAACTGGTTTCCTGCGCGAAAAATTTGCTCAAAAAAGACCATTATCGCTTACCGCTTCTATTGCTTTCGAACAATCCTATGGCGGAGTTGATGGCGATAGCGCTTCGGCTGCTGAAATTTATATTATTCTTTCTGCTATTGCCGAAGTCCCAATAAAACAAAGCATTGCTATTACAGGTTCTGTCGACCAGAAAGGAAATATTCAGCCAATTGGCGGAGTTAACGAAAAAATTCGTGGCTTTTTCGAAGTTTGCGAAAAACGTGGTCTAACAGGTGAACACGGCGTGATTATCCCTCAGCAAAATGTTAAAGATTTAATGTTGCCAACTAACATTGTGGAAGCTGTAAAAAATAATAAATTTACGATTTACGCAATCAATAATATTGATGAAGGAGTTGAAATTTTAATGGATATTCCCGCCGGCAAAATCAATAAAAATGGAGTATATCCTAAAAATTCCCTCTATGGAAAAGTTGATGCAAAATTAAATGAAATGTATAAAATTGCTAAGGCAAACGGAGAAAAAAAAAATGATAAATAATGTTAAAATTGCACCTTCTTTGCTTTCTGCTAATTTCGCT
>CALGXJ010000036.1 GCA_937936035.1 Eximiradius proteiniborus | reverse complement strand
TTATGAACCCTTAATGAATTTAGGTGGAAATGTAGAAATATCAATGATTTTAGAGAAAAAATAATTTGGATAATACTGATGATCAATGCTAAATTAGCAATTAGAGAATTTTATCTCTAATATTGTTGATATGTTTTAAGTAAGTCTAAATGATAATTATAAAAATAATGAAAATTTTATCAGAATATAATATAAACTTAAGTTGTTGATTTATTTAATACTTATAATTATTCACAAACAAAGGATTGTTTCCTATGTCCCTTGAAAAATGTCCCGAATGTTCAAAAGAGCCAACAGAAGATGAACTATTGGCTCAATTTGAAGAAATTCTTGATGGTTATGTAGGTAAACCCGGGGGATTAATTCCCGCATTGCAAACTGCACAAAAATTATTTGGTTACCTTCCAAAACGTGTTTTACAGCTTATTAGTATGAAGCTTGACATACCTTACAGTGAAGTTACTGGTGTTGTCAGCTTTTATTCTTTTTTCACAACAGTTCCAAAAGGTAAATACATGGTTAGAGTGTGCTTAGGAACTGCTTGTTACGTTCGTGGTGGAAAAGATGTACTGGCATCGCTCGAAAAAGAACTTGAAATTTCCGTTGGAGGTACCACAACAGATGGGTTGTTTTCTCTTGATGTTGGGCGTTGTTTTGGTGCTTGTGGTTTAGCACCGGTTATTATGGTTAATGACGAAACTCATCAAAGAGTTAAACCTGAAAAAGTAAAAGAAATTATCGATTTTTATCGTGATATTGAAATGACAATAATTAAGGAGAAAGCAGGATGATAAAAGCAGAGAAAATAAATAACATAGAAGAATTACGAAAAATAGGCGATGCCGTTAGAAATGAAAATTTAAAAATCGGTAATGAAATTGCAGATAAAATTTTGGTTTGCGCCGGTGGTGGTTGCATTGCTTCAGGTTCGTTGATGGTGAAAGCAGCTATCCAGAAAGAACTAAGAGAACACGGCATCGATGATAAAGTTCTTCTTGTTGAAACAGGTTGCTTGGGACCTTGTTCACGTGGTCCAGTTATAGTAACAGCCAAAGACAAAATCTTTTATCAAGGTGTATCGACCGAAGATGCAAAGGACATTGTAGAAAAGCATCTATTGAAAGGCGAGATTTTGGAACATCTTTGTTGGAAAGACGAAGCTACCGATAAACCTATTCCAGTTCTTACTGACATAGATTTCTTCCGTCGTCAGGTGAAAATTGTTCTTAGAAATTGCGGAGAAATTAACCCATTAAGCATTGAAGAATATATCGGTCGAGATGGTTATCTTGCTTTAGCTAAAGTAGTTACTGAACATAGCCCTGAATATATCATAAATGAGATGAAAAAATCCGGGCTTCGCGGACGTGGTGGAGCTGGATTCCCTACCTGGCTGAAATGGTCATTTGCTCAGAATAGCAAAAGTGATGTTAAATATATGCTTTGCAATGCTGATGAAGGAGACCCGGGCGCATATATGGATCGTTCAATATTGGAAGGCGATCCACATAGTGTAATTGAAGGTATGGCAATAGGTGCTTATGCAATAGGTGCTTCGCAAGGTTATATATATGTACGAGCAGAATATCCATTGGCAGTTGAAAGACTCCAAGTTGCAATTGATAGAGCTCGAGAATGTGGTATTTTAGGCAAAAATATATTTGGCAGTAATTTCTCATTCGATTTAGAAATCAGAATGGGATCGGGAGCTTTTGTATGTGGTGAAGAAACAGCATTAATTCATTCGATTGAAGGAAAACGTGGTGAACCTCGTCCACGTCCACCGTTCCCTGCAGAAAAAGGTTTATGGGATAAGCCTTCCGTATTGAATAACGTTGAAACTTACGCTAATGTGCCTGTTATTTTACTAAAAGGTGGCGAATGGTTCGCACAATTTGGGACAGAAAAGAGTAAAGGCACTAAAGTTTTTGCTCTCGCTGGAGCAATAAATAATTCTGGGCTTGTCGAAATACCAATCGGTACACCGCTTGGTGAATTGATTTATGATATTGGAAATGGTATTCCTAATGATAAAAAATTCAAAGCAGCACAAATTGGTGGTCCTTCAGGAGGTTGTGTTCCTAAACAACATTTAAATGTCCCTCTCGATTATGAATCGCTTAATGAACTTGGCGCAATAATGGGCTCTGGTGGATTAATTATAATGGACGAAGATACCTGTATGGTTGATGTTGCTAAATTTTTCCTTGAATTTGTCCAAGATGAATCTTGCGGAAAATGCGTTCCTTGTCGTGTTGGGACAAAACGAATGTTGGAAATATTGGAAAGAATTACTGAGAAAAAAGGACAAGAAGGCGATATTGAACTTCTTATAGAATTAGGTGAGCAAATTAGAGATACATCACTTTGTGGATTAGGACAAACTGCTCCAAACCCTGTATTATCTACAATTAGACATTTCAGACATGAATATGAATCTCACATTCTAAAAAGACATTGTGAAGCAGGTGTATGCCGAGGACTCGTTCGTGCCCCATGTCAAAGTGCTTGTCCGGCAGGAGTGGATATTCCAGGATTTGTCTCTCTCATTGGCGAAAGACGATATGCAGAAGCATTACGTTTGCATAGGGAACGTAATCCATTTGCCGCTGTTTGTGCTCGTGTATGTTTCCATACTTGTGAAGATAAATGCAGAAGAGCAACTCTTGATGCACCAGTTTCAATACGTGCTTTGAAAAGATTTATGGTAGATCAAGAAATCACGATCCAGTTGCCGGAAGTTCGTGAAAATGATAAAAATGCTAAAACAAAAATTGCTATTATTGGTGCAGGTCCAGCTGGTCTTTCTTGTGCATATTTCCTTGCACGTCTTGGTTATCGTCCACATGTTTTCGAATCAGAACAGCGTCCGGGCGGTATGTTGGTGCAAACAATTCCAGCATACAGACTACCGAGAGAAACGTTAGCTCGCGAAATTCGTATGATTGAAAATATGGGCGTTGATATATTGACAGGGAAAAAACTTGGTGTAGATTTTACACTTTCAGAATTGATAGAAGATGGTTATAAAGCAGTATTTCTTGCAATTGGTAATGCTGGGAGTATCAACTTAGACATCAAAGGGTCAGATGCGAAAGGTGTTACAACTGCTATGGAATTTCTGAGAACATATAACTTAAGAGGTTCTGTCCCAGTAGGGAAAAATGTCGTAATCGTTGGAGGTGGCAATGCTGCATTCGACGCTGCACGTTCAGCAATTCGCTTGGGTGCAGAAAAAGTAACTGTTATTTATAGACGTAGCCAGGACGAAATGCCAGCTTATGTCGAAGAAATTGATGAAGCATTGCAAGAAGGTATCACATTAATGCCACTTACTAATCCAGAAGAAATACTTACTGAAAATGGAAAAGTTGTCGGAATGAAATGTACTCCTATGAAACTTGGCGATTTTGATCGTTCCGGACGTCGCAGACCAATTAAAGAAGAAAAAACTTTCGTTGTTGAGTGTGATCAGGTAATTTTAGCTGTCGGACAAGCAATAGAAAATCCCGAAATCTTTGAAAAAATAAAATTAAAAATGAATAATAACGAGAATATTATTGTTGATCCTGTTACTCAACAAACATCAATTCCATGGTTGTTTGCAGGTGGTGATGTTGCCGTAGTTGGGAATTCAGATAGAACTGTAATCGAAGCAATTGCTGCCGGTGAACGTGCTGCAGTTGGTATTGATACATATATAACAGGTAATAATAATGCTTTCTGGCGAGAGGAAAAACCTAACGATACATTATTCGACCCGGATGCTGATCCAGCAC
>CALGXJ010000035.1 GCA_937936035.1 Eximiradius proteiniborus | reverse complement strand
TTGCTTTAAAGAATGAATTTCAGGATAAGCTTGCACCGCACGAATTTTTCAAATATCGTAAACAAGGAATTGAACCTTCAGAAATACCAGAGAATGTACGTCTTGATATTATCAATATTGTTTTGAATGCTACCGAGGATGAATTATTTAATGTAACTGTGTTGAAAGATTTTAAATATACACCTGTTAATGGTTCATTCAGCAAAGCTAAATGTGAAGTATGCGGCGAATATGTTTTCGAAAGATACTTACGCGTAAAAGATGGAAAGAAAGTTTGTATACCCTGTTCTGAAAGAGCTAATGAAGAAGTAATTATTCATTTACCAAATATTGGATAAAATAGTTATTGCGAGGAACGAAGCAATCTCTAAAAGTGAATCAGATTGCTTCGCTCCATTTCATTTCGCTCGCAATGACAAAAAAATTAAGAGAGAAAATATATGTTATACTTAATAGTAGCAGTTTTAATATTTATCGTTTCCTTTGTCTTTGCTATGCTTGGCTTAGGAGGTGGAATGGTTTACGTTCCAATTCTTAAATGGGCTGGCTTTCCAATGAAAGAAGTTGCGATTCCGCTTGGACTTTTATTGAACGGATTGAACACACTGCTTGCACTAATTCCTTTTTCAAGAAAAAAATTAGTTGATTGGAAAGGCGGAGCTGCAATGGCAGTTGCGGCATTAATCTTTTCACCTCTTGGAGCTTACACTTCTAAGTTTGTTCCGGAAAAACCATTGATGATTTTGTTTGCAATTGCTGTTATTGTTGCAGCAGTCAGAACTCTTTGGGCTTCCAATCAAAAAGAACCGGAAGAAGTAATGCCGTTAAAGAAAAGATCAATTATAGGAGCAGGAGTTGGTGCTTTTGCAGGCTTTGCTGGTGGATTACTTGGCATTGGCGGCGGATTTATCATCGCTCCAATTTTAATGTGGATGGGATACAAGACTAAGGAAGCCGCTGCGACAACAGCTTTTGTTGTAACCTTCTCGTCATTCAGTGGATATTTAGGACACGCAGCCGAAGGACAAATGAATTGGACTTTAACAATCCTAGTAGTAATTGCCGTAATAATTGCATCGCAGCTTGGAGCAATGTTTATGTCCGGTAAAGCAAAACCGAAAATGGTAAAGCAGGTTTATGCCGTTGTGCTTTTAGGAATTGCAGTTAAAATGATTTGGGGTGTGTTGTGAGAACATTACCTTTAATCTTCATTGTAAGTGCCTATGCAAATAAAATAGATTGCTTCATTCGAAGACTCATTTGCAATGACATAAGAATATTGGCTCTAATAATATTTATGATTTTTAGTTTACCATTACTTGCACAAAATGAATCACCGCAATTACACGGATACATTCAAACAAGATTTACAACTGATTTTGATAATGTAAATGATTTTATGATTCGCAGAGCAAAACTTTGGGTTGATGGTAAAGTTCCTAATATTGATAACGTCTCTTACAAAGTGCAGATGGTTTATCGCTCAATAAAAGATGAATCATTAATGCTTCAAGATGCCTTTGCTGATATAAGACTAAATGATTTCAGCAGCTTGAAAGTCGGAAGATTTGTCCCGGATTTTATGTTACAAAGAATGCAGCCCGATTATGAAATTTCAGATATAGAAAGAGCCAGCGTTATCAGCGGTTTAATCCACAGCTCCAAATCAATGGCTCGACAGATAGGTGTTCAATTAACTTATCAGCCAAACTATTTTCCAATTCATTTCAGTTTTGGTTTGTTTAATGCAAATCTTGAATCACCTGGAAAGAATAAAGACTTGAATTTACTTTACACATCACACGCACAATTAAATCTTATAAAGAAAGAAGATGCGTTGTTAGAAGCTGGAATTTCTGCTGCCTATCGTTATGCAAATTCAATAACTATGAATACTATCTATGATGCAAATGAATTGATAACTGGAAATGATTATCGTTTTGGTTTTGAATGTCAACTCAACTATAAAAATTTTGGTTTCCAATCAGAATATGTTCAGGCAAATATCAACAAAGATAGAGCCTGGGGATATTATGCAAGCGCAGATTATTCATTCACTGAAAAAATTCAGGCGACTGCGGGCGTTGAAAAGTTTTCTGATCTCATTACAACCACAAATGATAATGCATGGTATAGTGTTGGTTTGATTTATTACTTCACTGGTAAGACAAAATTAATGGCAGACTTTAAAACTCAAGTTTCATCACCAAAGAATAATTACTTAAGCGAAATTCAGTATCAAATATTTTTTAATTAATAACATATTCATAAGAGATTCCCGCCTGCCTGCCGGTAGGCAAGCTTACGCGGGAGTGAATGTACTATAAGAAACATAATTAACATAAATTCATAACAAAATAAGGAAGAACAAAAATGTTGAACGAAGATAAATCCCGTAAAGCGGGAATAAATCCACAAGAATGGTTAGAGTTCGGACAGAAATTTCACGGACACAAATGCCCCGCAATGCCAATGGGCTTAAGAGTAGGCGCTGCAGCAATGAATAAACTCGGTGTTGATAGAGCAAAAGACGGACAGATACTTGCGTTTGTTGATCTTGGCGAAGATCATTGCGCTACTTGCTATGCCGATGGCTTGCAGGTAATAATGGGCACAACATTCGGAAAAGGCAATATTAAAAAAACACACAAAGGTAAATGGGCTGTTACAGTTGTAAACAGAGCAACAGGTAAAGCAGTTCGCGTTACACCTAAAGCAGAAGCTATGCTTGCCAACAAACAAACTGACTTTTTCAAAGAATACAGAGAAAAAGGAATTCCTGCAAGTCAAGTGCCTGATGAAGTTGTTGAACCTTTAGTACAAAAGGTTATGAATGCACCAGAAGAAATGTTAATAAATGTCTCTGATGTATTTGATTACCAACTTGAACCAAAAAAAGACAGCTTTAACGGTTTCGTTTGCGAAGAATGCGGTGAGATGACAGTTGAAGGCTATGGAAGAATAAAAGATGGTAAGCACGTTTGTATTGATTGTGCTGCTAAATAAATTATTACATCTTTTTTGATGTCCCGACGATTTTTGTCGGGACAAACCTATAGTTTAGTTATTTTTTTATCAAACATACTTTAATTGAGAAAATAATTACAATTCTTATTCTCTGATACTATAAAGAAACTTATTCGATTGTAAAA
>CALGXJ010000034.1 GCA_937936035.1 Eximiradius proteiniborus | reverse complement strand
ACTGTATAATCCTGAGTTTTCCAACGAGGAAAACGACAGAATCTATGATAAATGTAATAATCCTCGAGGACATGGTCATAACTATACGCTCGAAGTTACTCTGTGCGGTAACCCTGATCCGAAAATTGGATATTTATATGATTTAAAAAAACTTAAAGAAATAATTAACCGTGAAATAATTGATAAGGTAGATCATAAAAATTTAAATGAAGATGTAGATTTTTTAAAGGGAGTAATTCCAACCGTAGAAAATTTAGCATTTAAATTTTGGGAACTTCTTGAAGGTAAATTTGGTAATGCAAAACTTTTTCGCATTAAATTATTTGAAACGGACACAAGTTTTGTCGAATATTACGGAGAAAAATAATGAGTAAGAGTATTATTCCTAAACAAGATAATCATATTATTAAACCTGAAGTCGAGATCCAAAAATCTATCGAGGATAATTTAGATTTAGAAATTTACAAGAAATATAATCAATTTGGCTACGAACTTTTTGATGCTAATGGTAATAATCCTATTTCTGATGATGAACGTAAGATGATGATTTTGCAGCTTGAACAAAAATTTAAAGAATTGCTTGATATTTTAAGAATTTCTAGAAGCGATCCAAATGCAACAGATACACCACGACGTATTGCCAAAATGTTGGTAAATGAACTACTTTTTGGGCGTTTTTCCAAACCACCAGCACTTACAGTATTCCCTAATCGGAAAAAAGTAAACAACCTTGTAATAAGTCAAGGAATTGAAATAATGTCAATTTGCTCGCATCACTGGTTGCCTATTTCTGGAACTTGCACTGTTGCATATATCCCTGGTGATTATGTAATTGGTCTTTCAAAAATTTCAAGGATTGTAAATTGGTTTGCTCGGCGTCCACAAATTCAAGAAGAATTAGGTGAACAAATTGCCGATTATTTTGAAGAATTGCTTAAGCCACAGGCTCTTGGAGTTGTAATCAAAGCCCGGCACTACTGTATGATTGCTCGTGGTGTTCGTGGTTCAGAAGAACAGTCTATAATGACAACCTCAGTAATGAGAGGACTTTTAATGGAAGAGCAAAGTTTAAGAAATGAATTTGTTAATCTGATACAGCTATGATTATCGATAATATTGAAGAATATTATCAATCAAAATATCAATTTGTCGCCGGTGTTGACGAAGTCGGGAGAGGTTCGATTGCTGGTCCGGTAGTTGCCGCGGCAGTAATACTTCCTAAAAACTCATTATTAAAAGATTCTGGGATTGATGATTCTAAAAAGCTCACGTCCAAGAAAAGAGAGTATTTATTCAATCTAATTACAGAAATTGCACTTGCATATTCAGTTGCCTATATAGACAATCAAACAATTGACAAAATTAATATACTAAAATCTACTATGTGCGCTATGAACAAAGCGATAGAAGGATTGAAAATTAAACCTGAATTTTTGTTGATAGATGGCAATTTTTTTAGCGGTTCAAATATTGGCCACTCTACTATTATCAAAGGTGATGAAAAATGTATTTCAATTTCTGCTGCTTCAATTATTGCAAAAGTAATTCGCGATAAATATATGTCAGAAGTTTGTCACTCCGAATATCCAGTATATGAATTCAACAAAAATAAAGGATATGGTGTGAGAAAACATATTGAAGCTATAAAGAAGCATGGAATTTCAACTTATCACCGTATTTCATTTTTGAAAAAAATCGATTTGAATTTCAAAAGTGACAATTATTCGTTATTTTAACCTAAAATTTTGATGTAATAATTTTTGATAAAAACCATATGAAAAAGTTACTTTTTTTGTTTTTGTCTCTGTTCATTGTTTCTTGCGACGATAATAGTTCAAACACTTCTTCTGATAATTATATTCCAAATGAGCACGAGTTAGAGGCAACTGTTGATTCAGTTATTAATGCAAATAAGTTTGTTGCGACAATAAACAACAAAAAATATTCAATTGTTGTTGTTGATTTGCATTGTTACGAGTTAGAAAAGAATGAGATACTAACGAATCAAGCAAAAATTGCTGGGATTTCTGTAGATTCGGCTCTTTCGATTGCTCATAATGCAGTAGAATTTGCGAAGGAATTATTGTTAAATAAGAAAATAATTATTAGACGCGATTCACTACAATCAAATAGTCTTCCAACAGGTGAGTTGCTCAGGCATGTATTAGTTAATGGATTAAGATATGATTCCATAATTATAGCAAATAAATTAAATGCTCCTCGACGTCCCTCACCAGATGATAAAGAATTTTATGCAATAGTTAATTGGGTGTATGATGGTGATACCTTTGATTATAAATATGAAGGAGTTCTTCATAAGGTTCGTGTCTTAAATATTGATTGTTATGAAACACAAATTAATGATAGATTGAAAGAACAGGCAAGACGAAATAAAATTTCAGTTGACTCGGCTCTTGCCCTTGGCTTGGCAGCAAAAGAATTTGCTATCAAAATTTTAAAAGGAAAAGAAGTTTTATTGATTCGTTCGTCCCAAGCACCTAACTATGATGTTTATAATAGATTCCTTCGATATGTAAAAATAAATGGTATGAGCTACGATTCGCTGATTATTGCTAATGGGTTTAATGCAAAGTAAAATAAAAAAGGGGCTGAAAGATTACTTCAAGCCCCTTCATCAATTAGATGATATTAAAGTTATTTGATAATATTCATTACTTTTGTTACTGAACGTCCATTAACTGTTAAAGTAACATAGTATGAACCCATCGGATATTTTGAAGCATCTAAACTAACGTTGAAGTTACCTGCATTATAGTAGCCGTTTGCTAATACTTCAAGTGTTTGTCCTAATGCATTGCTTAATTTGATTGTAGCATTGCCAGCTTTTTCAATTGTAAAGTTAACATTTGTAAGAGAAGATGCAGGATTTGGATATACTAACAAATCATTGTTGTTTTCTTTAACGTCAACGACTGAGTTTGGATTAACAGCGTCGACAACCGCAACTTCAAGAGCAGCAGGCATACCAATTTCATCTATGAGCTCAATCAAGAATGATGGGTAGTCATAGTATTCTGGATAAATAGGTTGTTGAGTTGTAGAACTAACTCTTTTAACAATTTGTTCATCATTTCTCAAATGTAATATTGGAATTGCATTAATACTTTTAACAAGTTTTGGAACAATGGTATTTCTGTTGTAGCGTGAATCATTTGTAACATTGGACACTTTCCACTGTTGTGAAGCAATTTGGCGATAAGCAACAAAAACGTCATTTGTTGGCAAAGTATCCCAAGCAATCATGGAATAATTGTATGGGTTGGTTTCAGTTGCTCGGCGGAAAGCAATCTGAGTGGTTGGGAAAGTAATAAGTTCATCTCTATGGTCGAGGAATTTGCAAAATACATATCCATCCAATGTTTTTCCAGCACTAATTTCATATTTTCTATCATAGATGAAAGGTATCTCTTCTTCACCAGTTTCAGATGTTCTTTGAGTATTTATTGCCCACATACGACCAAATGCATAAGGTGGATTGAGAAGTTGATGAATTTTATTCACTGACCAATTGCCATTATCATATTTAATTTCAACTATATGACTAATAGCATCTTCATCCTTTATTATATATAAGCGAGTGAAATAGCTAAATTTATTTTTTCCGTATACAACAAAACCGTTTGATTCATAAGGATAAATAAATGCGCTATCACTATTTGCTCCTTGTGAAGTGATATAGTTATTTAATACAGAAATCGGCATTTTTTCAAAATCTGACCAGGTTTCTCCGTTATTTGTAGAAATTGAAAATCCAACTCTTCTTTTTTCCGGCATATCAATAAACATATTGGCAACGCAAGCATAAATAGTACCTTCTTCATCAGCATCAATGTATATAGTATTATTGTAATGTGAGCCAGATGATGGATTAGAAGCTTGTCTGAATTTATCTATTCCCCATTGTTGAGGTATCGCAGAAGTAACATCAATGTCAGTCATATTTACTGTTGCGCACCCGTAGTTACCACCTGGATAACCAGTTTCAGGTAATAATTGTCCTGCTAATACACTGTAGTTTATACCGCTTTTTGTGTATGTTGCAGCAGTAGTTTTAAACCATTTTTGACGGGAAGCAGGGTTGTTGTCCACTGGTCCTTTCAGTGCAATTGCGTCTGTAAATTCCGGAGTAACAAATACAAAGTGACCACCATAAAATGGAGCTGATGTTTGTCCATCTTCAGCTTTCGCAACACGACTATAGATAAAATAATGTAAATCTCTTGGGTTGGAAACACCACTTGGATTAAAAACAGATACTGTCGGCATTACATCAAAATGACTTTGTTGTTGGTATATTACTTGTGGAGTGCTCCAAGTATTTCCATTATCTTGTGAACTGATTAAATAAAGAACACCACTTTGAAGATGAAAAGGTTGATTTTCTTCAGTGGCAATAATGTCTCTACCAATTAATACATACGAATTGGATATTGGTTCATAAGCTATTGGTTCAGTTTCTTCTTGGAACATCCAGCTTCCATACAAAGTATTCCCTTGCGAATTCTTTAATGCTTTGTAAATTGAACCTTGCTTATTTAAAGAAGTTGCTTTAATAATACCCGGTACATCTTGTTTAAATAAATAAGGAACTTTTTTGTAGGAATCCATTAAAGCATTTGCATCAACTCGCTTTAGCTCAAATGGCTTTGAAAATCCAATGGCTGGTAATAATGCCAATACCAGTAAAGTTTTTAATAAATGTTTCATTACAAATCTCCAAAAATGTGAAAAAATAAACAAACAACAGTTTTTTAACAAAAATTTAACAAAAATACAAATATTTTACTCTTCTACAAAAAACATAATTTATGACAATACAAATTTCAAATTAGTTACACTCAACTATATTTTTTATTTTTGCCTTTTGTTTTTTTAATATAGAGGTAAAATGTTGGACATTAGAAAATTATTAGCTGAAGAATTTAACCTTCAACAATGGCAAATTGACAATACATTAAATCTACATAATGAAGGTGCTACACTTCATTTTATTGCTCGATATCGAAAAGAAAGAACAGGGAATCTTGATGAGGTTATCCTTAGGCAAATTTTCGACAGGTTTGAATATCTTATTGAACTTGAAGAGCGGAAAAAAACAGTTCTTCATACAATTTCGGAGCAAGGAAAACTTACTGATGAACTTAAAAATAAAATCGATAATTGCCTTTCTAAAACAGAACTTGAAGATTTATATCTTCCGTTTAAACCTAAAAAACGCACTCGTGCAACAATTGCAAAGGAAAAAGGACTTGAACCATTAGCTCAAATTATTAAACAGTACAATACGCTGAATTCAGATGATGTGGATTTACTTAAATTAGCCGAGCAATTTGTCAATTTAGAAAAAGGTGTTTCTACTGCAAAAGAAGCATTATCAGGGGCTTCTGACATTATTGCAGAAGAAATTTCCGAAATTGCTGAATACCGTTCCTGGATACGTAATTATATCACTGAAAACGGATATTTTATATCACAAATAAAAGATGAATTTGAACTGGGTTCAACAAAATTTGAAACATATCGCGATTTTAAAGTAAAGATTAAAGATATTCAACCGCACACAATGCTTGCTCTTCGACATGGAGAAGCAGAAGGAATAATATTGTTAGATGTGGAATTCGATGAAGCAAGTGTTTTGAATTATTTGGACAATAAAATAATTTTCAATAAAAATGAAACAATATATAAATTCTATGAAAATACTATAAAAGATAGTTTCGCACGGTTAATCAAAAATTCAATAATTGGAGAAGTTAGGCTTGCTAAAAAAGTTTACGCGGATGAAGAATCAATAAAAGTTTTTGAAAAAAACCTTCGTCAAATTTTGCTTGCTGCTCCTGCAGGACTAAAAAGAACAATTGGAATCGATCCGGGGTTCCGCACAGGATGCAAATTAGCGGTGTTAGATAAAACAGGTAAGTTCCTTGAATATAAGGCGATATTCCCTTTCAATTCCGAACACGAAAAAAATACTGCGAAAAAAGTATTAATTTCATTCATTCAGGATTATCATATAGAACTTATTGCTATCGGCAATGGAACTGCAAGCCGAGAAACTGAGACATTTGTTCGGGAGACAATTTTTAATCTTTCAGAAAAACCAATTATTATTATCGTTAATGAATCCGGTGCATCTGTTTATTCTGCAAGTAAAGTAGCCCAGGAAGAATTTCCTGAATTAGACCTAACTGTTCGTGGAGCAATAAGCATTGGACGCCGCTTGCAGGATCCGCTTGCCGAACTTGTAAAAATTGATCCTAAATCTATTGGTGTAGGGCAGTACCAGCACGATGTTGATCAAAAATTACTCAAAAAGAAATTTGAAGAAACTGTTTCGAGCTGTGTTAACTATGTAGGTGTTGATTTGAACACTGCTTCAAAGGAACTTTTGAACTATGTTTCAGGAATAACTCCGCGTGTTGCTGAAAAAATTATAGAATGGCGAAATAAAAATGGTAAGTTTACTTCTCGCAGAGAACTTCTAAATGTACCATTTTTAGGAGAAAAAACCTTCGAACAAGCTGCTGGATTCTTACGTATACGCAATGCTGAAAATATTTTGGATAATACCGCTGTTCATCCTGAAAGCTATTATGTCGTTGAGAAGCTATCAAAAGATTTGAACCTATCACTTGAGGAAATTGTTAATAATCCAAAAATACTTAA
>CALGXJ010000033.1 GCA_937936035.1 Eximiradius proteiniborus | reverse complement strand
ATTTGGAAATAACTGAGCAAAATATCCCCAGAAGAAAAGTATTAATTGCAGATGATGACTTGACAAATGTAAGTCTATTAGAAAAAATACTATTAAACAACTTTCACGATATTGAAATTGTTAAAGCTATGAGTGGAGATGAAGTTGTAGAAAAAGCCAAGACAGCCAAAAATTTAGTTCTTATTTTACTAGATATTAAAATGCCAAATACAGATGGAATAAAAGCTGCTAAAATACTAAAAGAAAATGGTTATAAAGTCCCCATTATTTTTATTACTGCTTCTACTTCACTTGAGGATAAGAAAAAAGCCTCTGAAATTGGTTACTATGATTATATTTTAAAGCCGGTTAATGTTTTTGATATAATAGAAAAAATTAGACGTTTTTTATAAAAAATTTATTAATATATTACACGTTAACAATTTTCAATTTTTTACATTTTTTTGTTAAATAATTAATGAATATCAAAATGGCAAAAGAAGACATACAAAAGATTAGTGATGAAAAACAAAGAGCTGTAAAATTAGCTATCGAGCAAATCGAGAAAAATTACGGCAAAGGCTCTATAATGAGATTAAGCGACAGAAATGTAGTTCAAGTGGAAGCAATTCCAACAGGATGTCTGTCGCTTGATGCAGCTATTGGTATTGGAGGAGTGCCAAGAGGAAGAATAACTGAAATTTTTGGTCCTGAATCATCAGGTAAAACTACTATCTGTTTGCATATCATTGCCGAAGCACAAAAAAGAGGTGGAATAGCAGCATTTGTCGATACTGAACACGCCCTTGATGTAAAATATGCTGAACGTCTTGGAGTAGATTTAAACAATTTGCTGCTTGCACAACCTGAATTTGGAGAACAAGCTTTGGAAATAGTCGAAACGCTTGTAAGAAGCAATGCGATTGATGTTATTGTTATTGACTCTGTTGCAGCACTTACTCCACGTGCTGAAATCGAAGGCGAAATGGGTGATGCTCAAATGGGCTCGCAAGCAAGATTAATGTCGCAAGCAATGAGAAAATTAAATGCTGCAATTGGAAAAACTAAAACAACAGTAATATTTACTAATCAGCTCAGAAGTAAGCTTGGAGTTGTTTATGGAAATCCGGAAACTACTACTGGTGGTAATGCTTTAAAATTTTATGCTTCAGTTAGAATAGATATTCGTCGTAAAGAAGTAATCAAAGATGGACAAGAAGCAATCGGAAGCAGAACAAAAGTTAAGATAGTGAAAAATAAAGTTGCTCCTCCCTTCAAAGAAGTAGAATTTGATATTCTTTATAATGAAGGAATCTCTAAAATTGGTGATTTGATGGATGTTGCAATCGAACACGGAATAATTACAAAAAGTGGTTCGTGGTTCACTTATAAAGATGAAAGAGTGCAAGGACGAGATGGTTTGAAAAAAATATTATCAGAAAAGCCTGAATTGATGAGTGAATTAGAAGAAAAAGTTAGAGACATATTAAATAATAATCCAGCTTTTTCGAAAAATAATACTAAAACTGAAATAGAATTGTAAAATGAAATTCGAAGAATTGGAAGAAATAACTCAGGAGAGTATTTTTGTTGAATCTTTACTGAATTCTCCTGCTAAATTAAAGCTTCTTACTGGCAACATTGGATTAGATAAATTAATAAAAAACAAAGACTTGCATCGTCCACAGCTTGCTTTGGCAGGGTTCGTTGAGCTCTTTAATCATAATCAAATTCAAATTATTGGAAATACCGAGTATTTTTATTTAAAAAGTTTATCAAAACAACAAAGAATTAATTCGATAAAAAACCTGGCTCAATTCGATATACCATGTGTAATTATCACTAATGGTCGTGAACCTTTCCCGGAATTTTTACAAATTGCAAAAGAATATAATATACCTGTTTTTTCAACAAATTACAATACAACAAAAGCAATTAATCTTTTATCAGAATATTTGGATGATCAATTTGCTCCACACGTAGTTGTTCACGGTTCATTCGTTGACGTTTACGGTGTAGGAGTTCTATTTATTGGTAAAAGTGGAATTGGGAAAAGTGAAATCGCTCTTGATTTAGTTGAACGTGGGCATAGACTTGTTGCAGACGACATTGTAATGTTAACAAAGAAACGTGAAACAATAATTATGGGAACGGGGACAAGTTTAGTCCAGCACTTTATGGAGATACGGGGTTTGGGAATAATCGATGTTAGACAAATGTTCGGTATACGAGCAATTCGTTTTCAGAAAAGACTTGAGATCATTGTTGAATTGGAAGAATGGTCTCAAAGTCAAGAATATACAAGAACAGGCTTGGACGAAACTTATGCTAACATTATGGGTGTAGAAATTTCTATGGTAAAGCTACCAATTATTCCAGGTAAGAATATCACAGTAATTGCTGAAGTAATTGCAATAAATTATTTGTTGCGAACATATGGTTATAATGCTGCTAAAGTATTTACTGACAATCTCAAAGATGCTATCAAAAAACGTTCTGCCGGACCCCAAAGGAATTTTCAGGATAAAAGACTTATTAATTATTTCCAAGGCGATAATGAATAATTAAATGTATAATTTCAAGGTATATTATGTTATGAA
>CALGXJ010000032.1 GCA_937936035.1 Eximiradius proteiniborus | reverse complement strand
ATCTTTTATTTTCTTGGGAGAAGATTTTTTATAATCAACGATTAAGAAAACACTTTTGTTTATGTGAAGGTCGATTCTGTCAATTTTGCCACGTATTTTTATTTCATCTATAGTTACTGGGAAGTCGTTTCGTTTTTTGCTTCCGAAAGATAATTCAAAAAAAGCAGGATAAAGTTTTTTTGTATGTGCTTGATAAAGCAATTCGCGTTCGAGCCATAGATAGATCAAACCTCTGTTTTGAGCGAAAGAAGAGAATTTGGGTGATTTATTGCTGGAATCTCCTATTAGAAATTTAGTAAGGACGTGATATTCGTAGTCGAAGAATTTATAAAATTCAAGTTCTTGCTTAGCAAGATTAACAAGTAAGTTCCAGTATTTATCCTTTTGATTTTCATCCAATTTGACATAAAAATCTGAATTGGGAAGTTCGTTTTTGATGGAAGTCATAAACTTATAAACAATTCGATGAAGAAGATTACCAATTTCAATATTCGAAATCTCTTCGGCTTCGTCGGTTCGTTCTCGAATTCCAAGCACATAACGTAAAAAGTATTGATATGGACACTTTTGGAATGTTTCGAGTTCGGAAACAGAATATGTTTTGTTGCTATATTCGGATAAAAAGTTCAGCAAATCGGGGGGCAAGTTGTTTCCAAATACAGAGGTTTCATCATCTACCGAGGATAAATATTTTTCAATTCTATCATTTTCTTTTCGTAAAGCTTGGGCATCTATAAGGCTAATTATTTCAGGTTGCGATAACTCGCCTGCAGCAAATTTGCGGATAAGTTCACCTCTATCTGAGATATAGTTGATGAAAGGAATATCTTTCAGTTGCTGATTGATTTGTGGAGCAATGGATTTGGTTGAGATTGCTTTTCTGATAGAGGATAATTTATAGAATTTGTTTGATTTAGCGAGCGAGGAAACATTGAACAAAGCAGAGATGAATGTGGACATTATTTGTTCTTCTCTGTCAAAAAATTCTGGGTAAGTAATAAAGAGTTTGAATTGCCCCTTGTCGAAGAGTTCAGAATTGTTTGTTAATGTTTTGTAGAACAAGATTCTCTCGGATTCGAGATGTCGTAATTCGCTTTTGGGAAGAATTTTGCCTAATGTGTGCTCGGAACGATAAGCAAGCGGGAAATTTCCATCAGCTGCACCACAAAGAATAACAACTTTGAAAGGAATACCGATTATTTGCTCGATAGAAGTAATTTTAACACCACGGTCAGCACTTTCTTTGATATTGAATTTTGTATTGAGAGCAACGATTTTAATTTTATCAATAAATTCGCTCAGATTAATTTTATGCTGAGGATAAAGAATTGACTGAATATTGGAATATTCATTCACAAGTTGGACGAAGGAATTAACGGCAGCAACATCTTTTTCGATTTCGTCGCGAAGGAAGATATAGTTCAGAATTGAAATTTTGGATTTGTTTTGATTTAATTCGGATAGTTTATTGATGAGCTGTTCTTTAATATTTAATTTGTTAATTATTTGATTTTTGATAAGGGATAATATTTCTTGAGGGAAGTAATCACGGTTTTCGAAAGAAAACATTTCGATAAGTTTTCGAAAATCAACCAAAGCTTTTTCATATTTTTGTTTTTTCTTTTGAGTATGGTAGGAGTCAGAATTTTCATTATCATCAGCTAATAATGAATTTTCGAAATATTTAATATTGAATGAGAGCATTTCGCACCAGAATTCAGCGCCATTGGATTTTGTGCCACCGAGGAAAGGTATTTCAGTTATTACTTCGAGCAAATTTTCGACATCAATAAATGAATTAGCCCAACTTCTGAAATAGAAGCTTTGTAATACTTTTTTCAGGTCAGACTTTCTATAATTGTTGATTATTAAATCAATTATGTTAAAAAATGTAATGACAAGTTGGGAAGCAGATAAGTCGAATCTATCAGTGATAAAACTCTCAATATTATTTGAAGCAAAAATTTCGCGGAAAAGTGGGGAGTAAAGTTCGGGCTTGCGAGAAACGATTGCAATATCTGTTGGATCGTAGCCTTGTTCAATAAGATAATGAACTAACTTAGCAATAATATTAACTTCATCAACTTGATTTTCGCAAGCGATAACTTTAATAGTATCATTAAGTTTATTATAGTTAATTTCGTGGTATTCTTCATTATTGAAGAGACGTCTGCGAAGATATTGAGATGGAGGAAGAATAATTTCATCTTCAATGGTCAATTTTTCATTAACATCTAAATATGAAACAGAAGAATACGAATTTATCTGAATATCTGAAATAGTTTCGGTTAAATTACCGAAAAGAGGTCCATTGATTGGGGAGAAATCAACATTAATTGCAACTGGAGTGGTGCTCTGGCTTAACAATTTAAGGAATGTAGCCTGCGGCTGCTTGAATTCAGAAAATTTATCGAACAGGATCACAGTATCAGGGTCGAAAAATTTGTCGAGCGGGAACTCAGAGGAAATATTTTTCTGAAGAAAGTCATTTAAATCAATTAAGTATTGAGGGCTATCCAAAAACTTATCAGAAAGCAATTCCTGATATTTTTTGTAGATAACAGCGAAATCGTGAAGTTTTTTTGGGTCGCTTACACCACCGATATTATAATCTATATAATCCTGTGGAGAATAGTTTTCGACATCTTTGAACAGGTCGTCGGGAGAAATACCGTCTTCTTTTAGTCCGTTAATAATTTGAGCAATTTTGGTAACAAGGCTAAAGCTAACTCTTTTATTTTTAGGATTATGACGGAAAAACTCAAGCTGGCTGCTTTTGATAGCTTCTTCAATGAGAGCATAAATAAAAGGTTCGGGAATTTGAGTTTTC
>CALGXJ010000031.1 GCA_937936035.1 Eximiradius proteiniborus | reverse complement strand
ACGATACTTTTGCCAAATCTTCTTTATGTGTATTTAAGACTTTTTCTACATTCGGACAATCAATCTTGTGAATTGTTGCAAAATTTTTATTTAACTTAACTGCAATAATATCTTCTCCGGGCTTCGGCTTGCAACAATTTGCATATGTTAATGTAATATTTGGATGAATTTCCAAATTTGGAATTTTACTAAACAAGGTATCTATCTCGTCGGTAACAGGAATATCGTTCTGAATTTCCTGAACTTTCCTCAGTAAGAAATCATTGATTTTCGCTTGATTTACAGTTTTATCTGCGAGTGCAGCATAAAAGTCCGATATATGAATAAATTTCAATGATTTAAGTAATTTCTCAATTTCCTCATCGTTCAGTGTAATCCCCAATTCTTTCAATTTGTTAGTCCAAATTTGCTTACCTTCTGCTTCATATCTCTTAATCTCATCTCTGATATATTTAAGTAATGCTTGGCTTGCTTTGCCGGTGGTTACCCATTTCAGCCATTCTTTCGTTGGTTTTTGGTTTTTTGAAACAAGTATTTCTACTCTATCACCATTTTCAAGCTTATAATATAGTGGTGCAATCCGTCCGTTTATCTTTGCCCCAATTGCGTGGTAACCTACTTTTGTGTGAATCTCGAATGCAAAATCTAATGAAGTCGCTCCTCTCGGCAGTTTTTTTAATTCGTTTGCTGGTGTAAACACATATATATCTTCTATAAATAAGTTCCGTCTTACTGATTCCAATAACTCCGGTGTTTTCTCATCGCCTGCATTTTCAAATATTTCGCGGACATCGTCCATCCATTTCTGTAAATGCACATCTTCTATTAATGAACTTGATTTTACTCCGCTCTTGTATTTAAAATGAGCCGCTACACCTTTTTCCGATACTAAATGCATTTGACGCGTCCGAATTTGCACCTCAACAGGTTTATTACTTGGTCCAACTACTGCCGAATGAATTGATTGATAGCCGTTCTTTTTGGGAGCTGATATATAATCTTTAAAAGTTTCTGGCACTGGCGGATAAATCCCGGCAACAATACCGTAAACATAAAAGCACATATTCCTATCATCAGTATCAAGAATTACTCTTACTGCAAATAAATCATACAGCTCATCAATAGATTTTTGCCTTAATATTGTTTTATTGTATATAGAGTATATATGCTTTGCTCGACCTGTTATTTCATATTTTATTTTTAGCTTTTTCAATAATTCGTCTTTTGATAACGCTTTTTCAATCGGTTCGATGAATTTTACTATGTATTCTTCACGCTCTTGCCGAGTTAGTTGCAACGCCTTTCTTATCGCTTCATATTTATCCGGATGCAAATACTTGAAAGCTAAATCTTCTAATTCCCACTTTATGTTTCTCAATCCAAATCTATTTGCAAATGGTGCATATATTTCCAAGGTTTCTCGCGATGCTCGTTCCTGACTCTCTTTGTTTAATGATTCCAAAGTTCGCATATTGTGCAATCTATCTGCAAGCTTTATCAATATTATTCTCACATCTTTAAACAATGCAAGCAAAAGCCTTCGATAATTCTCGGCTTGCACCTCACTGTTGATATGCTGGCTCTCGACATACTTTATTTTTGATACTCCATCTACAATCTGTGCTACTTCTGCCCCAAATTCACGTCTAATATCCTCGTAACTATATAATTCGCCCTCGTCAACAACATTATGTAATAGTGCCGCAACTACCGCATCTTCATCAAGCGGGATTTCTCTCATTACTATTCGTGCTACTTCTAATGGGTGAGTGTAAAAAGGCTCTCCCGACTTCCTCAATTTATTCAAATGAGCATTGTAGCACATTTCAAACGCTTTTTTTATGCGGTTTTCATCAAATTTCGGTAAATGTAATTTACATTCATTTAATAATAATGTTAAATCATTTTGCGGGTTTTCTCCAAGACGATAATCATCAGTGATTAGTTCGCTCTTCTTTCTCAGTCCTAAATCAAAGCTTAATTTCATTTTCTATCTTTTATAAATAACTTTTATAAATAACTTTTATAAATAATTATCAATTATCTATTTCAACAATGTTTTTAAACGATAAATATTGTTATTTATTTATCTTTTTATGGTATTTTTGCAAAGTATTAGTTGGATATCTATGAAAACTAAATTAATTATAATTCTTTTGTTCCTCGGTTTAACAAATGCTTTCTCTGAAAATATTATTGTTAATGATATTGTTATTCAGCGTAGCGATGTGTTCGAAAAAAATGACAAAGATTGGTTTTTTGCTGCTCCATTTTTAAATTTCTTTCATACTAAAACGAAAGAATACGTTATCAAAGATGAATTGCTTTTTCGAAAAGGTTCAGCTATTTCAGAAGAATATCTTTTAGAAACAGAGAGAAACTTGCGTTCTACTGGCTTATTTACTAATGTTAGAATAGAACTCGACAGTGTAAGCACTGATTTATACGATGTCTATGTTCTCACAAAAGATAGATGGTCTCTCTATCCTGTTCCAAAAGGTAAAACTGGCGGTGGTTTCTCGCAATATGGAGCAACAATCGATGAAAACAACTTTTTAGGAACAGGCACTAAGGTTTCTGCTGAAATTCTTAACCGAAAAGAAAATAATATCGGTTGGCAATCTCGTTTTGAACTTGCTCAACGCCGCTTCTTGAGAACAGATTTCAGCCTTTATGCTCAGTATCTTTCCAACAAATTCCGTAACTCACATAATTTTTCTTTTGCAAAGCAATATATTTCTCTTGACAACAAGTTCTCATATGGTATTAGTTCAGATATTAATGAAGGAAAAGAATTTATTTATCTAAAATATAAGCATATTCTGACAACAATTGATGAAAAAAAAGTAGATGTTTGGTTCTCCCGTGCTTGGTCGCGACAAGATAGAGTTTTCTTTAGCATTCTGGGACAATATCATCAGGCAGAAAGAGAAAAATCAGAATATGAACGTGCTTTCGACAATTGTGGGAAGCTTCTTTTTGGCTTCTCATCAATTTCTGAAGATTTCTTTACCGTAAATAATGTTAATTCATATTTTTACGAAGATTTAATTATTGGTGGATGGGGAAGTGCAATTTTAGGAAAGATTTTCCCTATCGGCAGTAAGGGAGAGAGCTACTACTACGTTGCAGGTGAAGGCGAAAAGTCTTTTTATACAAAAAAATTATATGTTTTTGCTCGTTTAGTCGGTGCGAGTGCCTTCAAACGTGCGTCGGGCTACTTTACCTATCAGGAATTCTATGGTAATTTGTTTTATAAAATATTCGATAAATTAGTGCTTACTGCTCGCCTCCAGCAACAAACTGTGTGGAATTGGCAAAATATTCGTCAATTAATTCTTGATTCCGATATAGGGCTTCGTGGATACAAACTTTACGAAAATTCAGGGGACAACCGAATTATTACTAACACCGAAATCAGATATTTCCCTGATATCCCTTTGTCAATTTTCAACCTTTCTTTCGTTTCCTTTGCTGACTTCGGAACAGTTTGGAAGCAAGAAACAAAATTGAGCAAATCTAAATTCTTGCTTGCAACTGGTGCTGGGCTACGACTCCACTTTAATAAATCCGACAATCCTAAACATATTTTGAGAGTTGACGTTGCCTACAATCATCAGACAAACAAATTCAGCGAGGTAATTATTGCTTTCGAACAATTTTTCTCTGCTTTCAGAAATCATCAATTTAAATTACCTCAAATTCACGGTCTCGAATTTGACGGCTATTAGTATTATTTTAATAATATTTTCAAAATCATTTAGTAAATTTGTCCTTTGTGCAACAAGCAAGTTTTAATTGAAATGTTTCTCGAAGATAAAGCTCGTCCAAATTGTGCAGTTGTTGGCGTTTACGGTCATCCTCAGGCTTCTCTGATTGCGTATTATGCACTTCACGCTCAGCAACATAGAGGGCAAGAAGCAGCTGGTATTTCTACTTTCTATTATGACGAAGTAAAGAAAAAAATGCGTTATGCTTATACACGTGGTGAAGGGCTTGTTTTAGATGTTTTTTCCGATAGCAAAATTTTTTCTGATGTCTTAATTGGTTCCTCTGCTGTAGGTCATAATCGCTATTCAACTACTGGTTCATCCACCCGTGCTAATATTCAGCCCTTCAATATGACATACCATTCTGGAATATTATCTCTTGCTCATAACGGCAATCTTACTAATACAAAGAGCCTACGAAAAAAATTAATTGACGAAGGCACCATTTTCCAGACTACTACTGATTCTGAGCTATTTATGCATCTAATCGCACATAGTAGAAAAACAACTCATCTTGAGCAAATTCGTGAAGCTTTGCAAATAGCTCACGGTGCATATTCACTCGTTATTCTGACAGAAACGTCGCTGTTTGCTGCTCGCGACCCTCACGGTGTTCGCCCACTTAACATCGGTAGAATTAAATTAGATAATAATCGTTATTCTTATATTGTTGCCTCTGAAACTTGTGCTTTTGATATTGTTAATGCTGAATACATTCGTTCAGTTAAGCATAATGAAATTATTGAAATTGATAATGAGACTTTAGAAACTGGAAATATCAAATCTTATAAGATAATTCAAGATACACCTGTTGCTAAACACTGTATTTTTGAGTACATATACTTCTCTCGTCCTGATAGTAAAATTTTTGGTCATAGTGTGGACAAAGTACGTCGAAAACTTGGCAAATACTTGGCTTTAGAGTCACCCGTCCCTAACGATGATAATGACAAAATTTTTATCATTCCCGTCCCCGATAGTGCTAATACTGCCGCTCTGGGATTTGCAAAGAAAAATTCAGAGCAAGGATATCCTTCTGCATTCGAAATTGGGTTAATTCGTAGTCATTACGTTGGACGCACTTTTATTGCTCCCGGTCAGGATAACCGTGAATTTAAAGTTAAAACAAAGTTTAATACAGTTCGCGGTCTGATTGAAGGACGCCACGTAGTAATTGTTGACGATTCTATTGTTCGGGGAACTACTTCCAAAGCGCTGATTAAACTTATTCGTGATGCAAATCCCAAAAAAATCTCGATGAGAATTATTTCTCCACCAATTGTATCTCCTTGTTTCTATGGAATGGACTTCCCAAGCAAAGAGGAATTAATTGCTAATCATTATTCTTCAGAAGCGGAAATAGCCCAAGCAATTGGAGTTGACGATTTGAAATATTTAAGCGTTTCTAAACTAATGGAAACTGTTCCGTATGATGAGGGTATTGATTATTGCACAGCCTGCTTTACCTGCCAATATCCGATTCCTATAGAAGAAGAGATTTCAAAAGAAAGCAACGAAAATTAATATCTACAAAA
>CALGXJ010000030.1 GCA_937936035.1 Eximiradius proteiniborus | reverse complement strand
TAAAATGAAAAGAATTATTATCATTATATTGTTATCTACAATTAATTTAAGCGCCCAGTTGTGCTTCGATTATCAAATTTGGGATGGCTCAGAACCAGTCAAGAAATATGGCATTGACAGCACTGGAAATTGGTGGATAATTACTGAGCCTTTTTCTAATTATTATCGGCTTATTGTTAATGGAGAGCAACTCGAAGAGTTCAATCAAATTTCTGCTCCAATTTTTTCCCGAGATGGCAATCGATGGACTACTTTTGGTGAATATCAGGGCAGTTGGTATCTTATTTCAGAACAAGATATTATTGAATTGGAAGCAACTGGTCCGGGAAATATTGTATTCACAAATAATTCAAATCATATTGCTTATTCGTATTTTAGTACAAACATAGAATATATTATCCTGCCAAATAAAAAAATTGAAGTTTATGGGAAACAAGGCACTTTTTATGTCAATCAAAATGCAACAAAGTTTGCTTTCAAAGGAATTAGAGGTTCAAAGTACGTCCTGAACATTAATGGCAAAGAAAGTGTTGCATTTGATGATATTATTCCAATTGGTTTTTGGTACGATGACGAATTTGTATACGCTGCCCAAAATGGATTTAATTGGCAAATATATAAAAACTATTCTCCAATCACCCGAACATATTCAAATATCAAAGAACCTATAATTAATCCGAATGGCACTGTGCTTGCTTTTATTGCAAATACATTTTCAAATCGTCAAATTGCAGTAACAATTACCAGTGATTTAGTTGAACCACTTGAAAGCCGACAATATGATCTTGTGTCTTATCTATCGCTTCACCCGGAATTGCCAATTGTTACTTTTTTTGCCCGAAAAGACAATTTTCCACTAATATGTATTAATTCCGCTGAGTATGCAACAAGCAATGAATCAAGTCCTCCCTATTTTTCCAACGATGGCAACGATATTTTTTATATCGGATGCGACTTCGCCTGTTTTATTTCAGTTAACGGAATAAGATACAATCTTAAACACAATATTGCTCCACAAACGAAATTAGCTATAAAGTCAAATTCTAAAACAGTTGCATTTTCTTCTTCGAGTTCAATGAATCTACTTTTTTTGGAAACAGGTAAAATGCACTCCGGAATGATGGTTGATAGAATACTACCACCAATTTATAATACAAAGCACAGAAGGTATGAAACAATTGGTCAAATTGGTAATAGACTGTATCTCTTAACTTGCAGAACCGATTGACAAAAAATAAGAATTTACACTTATTTTCGTCTATATTATTATTCTTTTTTTTAATAATTTTGTTGTTTATGAAAATAAAATTTAGGGAATAAAATGAAAATCATTTTACCAGACAACACAGTAAGAGAATATCCTGATGGTACAACAGGTATGGAAATTGCAAAATCCATTTCCGAAGGACTTGCACGTAATGCGTTAGGCATTAAAGTAAATGGAAAAATCTTTGACTTATCAAGAAAAATCAATGAAGATGCGAGTATTCGTATTTTAACATTTGATGATGAGGAAGGAAAAGAAATTTTCTGGCACAGTTCTGCTCATCTAATGGCAGAAGCAGTGTCGGAATTATTTCCCGGTGCCAAATTCGGAGTTGGTCCCTCGATTGAAAATGGCTTTTATTATGATATAGAACTTGGAGAAAGACGAATCACAAACGAAGATTTGCCCAAAATTGAGCAAAAGATGGCAGAACTTGCAAAAAGATCTGTTGATTACGAGCGCATAGAAATTTCTTGGGATGAAGCTATTGATTTTTGGAAAAAAGCTGGCGATGAATATAAATTAGAATTGCTTGAAGGTTTAAAGGAAGATGAGATTACTTTTTACAAGCAAGGAAATTTCATTGATTTATGCCGTGGGACTCATATCCCGAACACTTCATTGATTAAAGCAATAAAATTATATAGTATTGCCGGTGCATATTGGAAAGGCGACTCGAACCGAAAAATGATGACACGTATTTATGGAATCACTTTTCCTAAAAAAGCTATGCTGGATGAATGGTTACATCAAAAAGAAGAAGCAGAAAAGCGTGATCATAGAAAACTTGGGAAAGAACTTGAATTGTTTATGATTTCCCCAATGATTGGTGGCGGATTGCCAGTCTGGTTACCCAAAGGTGCGTTCATTCGAAGAAAATTAGAAGCATTTATTAAGGAAGAACTTGTAAAACGTGGGTACGTTGAAGTAATAACACCACACATTGGGAATCTTGAACTTTACAAGACTTCTGGTCATTATCCTTATTATGCAGATTCCCAATTTGCTCCAATCAAAGTTGAAGAAGAAGAATATATGCTCAAACCAATGAATTGTCCTCATCACCATCAAATATATTTATTAAAACCACGCTCTTACAGGGAACTTCCTTTACGACTTGCAGAATTTGGAACTGTTTACAGATACGAGCAATCAGGTGAACTAAACGGACTGTCTCGGGTACGTGGTTTTACGCAAGATGATGCTCACATATATTGCACAGAGGAACAATTAAAACAAGAAATTAGAAGTTGTATCGAACTTACTCAGCTTGTATTCAAAACTTTTGACATGAATGTAACAACTCGTCTTTCTTTTAGAGATGATACATCTTCAAAATATGCTGGTGATACTTCGCTTTGGGAAAAAGCCGAACGCGAGCTCAAAGAAGTTGCAGACGAAATGGGATTGGATTACTTTATTGGAGTTGGTGAAGCATCTTTCTACGGTCCCAAAGTTGATTTTATTGTGAAAGATGCCATCGGAAGAAAATGGCAGCTTGGGACTGTCCAAGTCGATTATGTTATGCCGGAAAGATTTAACTTAGAATACACTGGCACTGATAATTCTAAGCATCGTCCCGTAATTATTCACCGCGCACCATTTGGTTCTATGGAACGCTTTTTCTCAATTCTCATTGAACATTATGCTGGAAATTTTCCTTTTTGGTTGTGTCCGACACAGGTAAGTGTTTTGCCAATTGGTCAGAATCAATACGAATATGCTGATGAATTAACTTCTAAACTTAAAGAATTAGGTTTTCGTGCGGTTTCTGATGTTCGTTCAGAAAAAATCAGCAGAAAAATCGCAGAATCTGAACAACAAAAAATACCATTCTCTTTGATAATTGGACAAAAGGAAATAGAAAATAATACCGTCTCTGTAAGAGTTCACGGTATAGGTGATATTGGATCAAAAACAATAGAAGAAATTGTAGAAATTTTCAGAAAATTAGATGTACCAGGCGCTAAATTAGATGATATTATCAATAAATAGCTTCTACAATGGAATTATACCAGACACAAAGAGATGTATATAAGTTAGTGGAAAAGCTTGTTTCGGGTAATTTTCGGAACGAGCTTTCCTTTTTAAAAGCATTAGTCAAAGAAATCGTTCGCCACGAAGAGTTTGAAATTATTGGCGGGCGAGTGTGGGAATTAAACGTTCAGGAAAAGTGTTACGAATTACGATATCAACATGGGAAATTGAGCAAAATTCCAGTTAACTATAAGCTTGCGATTGAAGATTATCCGGTGCTTTCAGAATTATACCACAAAAGAACATCGTTGCACCAAGAAACCGATAAATTACTTAAACAAAAAGGAATTGACATATATTCAGTTGCTGCAGTTGGTGATTTAATCAGAATTGGGCAACATTACTACTTCAAATATGTTCTTGGATTTAATGCAGAGCACATTCTACAATCATTTTACGAAACTTTAAATGTCATAAGTTCGGTAGCTACCGTTAAACTAC
>CALGXJ010000029.1 GCA_937936035.1 Eximiradius proteiniborus | reverse complement strand
ATTTGAGTGAATTAACCAATTATGATTCGTATCTTATTATTTTAATCAATGAGTTAAAAGAATACTGTTCATCAAAAAATATTAAGTTTGAATTAACAGGAATAAATGATAATCTACAAAACTTTATAAATATATTGCTACCAAAGCAAAAAGAGACGCAATCCACAGAACGCCAATCGTTTTGGGTTGCATATTTTTCTAATATTGGGGAAATTGTCAGGATTATTTTTTCAGATTTATTCAAATTAGTAGAATTTATTGGTGAACTGACAAAAAATTTCTTGTATGCTTTGTTCAAGCCGAGTATAATTCGATGGAAAGATTTCCCACATCATTTTTTAAATGCTGGTGTAAATGCAGTACCGATAACAAGCTTGATAGTGTTTCTGATTGGGCTAATATCAGGTTATCAGGGGGCGGTACAACTTTCTCAGTTTGGGGCTGATATATATTTGGCTGATTTGGTTGGAATATCAATAACAAGGGAACTATCTCCGTTGATGGTAGCAATAATTGTTGCAGGACGTAGCGGTTCGGCATTTGCAGCGGAAATAGGAACAATGAAAGTTTCCGAAGAGATTGATGCACTCACAACGATGGGTTTTGATAGAATTCAGTTTCTGGTGTTGCCGAGAGTAATTGCGGTTTCGCTTGCGATGCCATTTCTTGTTATTATATGTGATTTAGTTGGGATAATAGGCGGATTACTTGCAGGTTTGGCAACACTCGATATTACAATTTCAAGTTTTTTTGCTCAACTGAACGTAGCATTGAACTATGGACACGTTTTTAGTGGAATAATAAAAAGTATTTTTTTTGGACTGCTGATTGCAACAATTGGATGCTTCCGCGGATTTCAGGTGCAGGGAGGTGCAGAATCGGTTGGACGATACACAACGGCAAGTGTGGTATCGGGTGTATTTCTTGTAATACTAACTGATGCTATTTTCGTCTTTTTATTGTCGGCTTTAGGAATTTAAAAATGGCAGATAATAAAATTATAGAAGTAAAAGATTTAGCAGTAAGATATGGTGATAGAACTATATTGGAGAATGTGAATTTCCAAATAAATCGGGGAGAGATTTTTGTAATAGTTGGTGGGTCGGGTTGCGGAAAAAGCACACTTTTGCGACAATTAATCGGGCTTGAAACGCCAACAAAAGGAGATATATATTTCGAAAACATTAATTTTACTTCTGCGGACAAAAAGCAAAAAAATCAAATTTTACGTCGGTTTGGAGTATTATTTCAATCGAGTGGGTTATTTGCGTCGATGACTCTTGCAGAAAATATTGCCCTTGTATTAGAGAAATATACAGATTTGCCAGAAGATAAAATAGAGAAGATAATTGAGATGAAACTTGATGCAGTTGGACTAAATGGTTTTCAAGATTTTTTGCCTTCGGAGATAAGTGGAGGTATGAAAAAGCGGGCTGCATTTGCACGTTCGATGGCACTTGACCCGGACGTGTTATTTTTTGACGAGCCATCGTCCGGGCTGGATCCAGTTACTTCTGCATCGCTTGACGAACTAATTGTGCAAATCAACAGAGGATTAGGAACCACGATGGTAATAGTTTCGCACGATTTAGCAAGCATTTTGAGCGTAGCTCACAGAATTATTATGCTGGACAAATCACAGAAAGGAATAATTGCGGCAGGGACACCTGATGAATTGCGAAACTCGCCAGATGAACGCGTTTACAATTTTTTCAATCGAATTGCATCTTGAAAATAATTCGGAGAAATAACAATGGCTATTCGTAGCAGAAAAATCAACTCATCTTTTTTGATAGGATTATTCGTGATTACCGGCACAATAATATTAGTAGGTTTTTTAATTTGGATGGGTGCAACTCAATTTCTAAAAGAGCAGACATTTTATGTTACATATTTTGATGGGTCGATAGAAGGGCTCGAGCCGGGTTCGGCTGTAAAATATTTGGGCGTTCCGTGCGGTCGGGTGCAAAAGGTTCAGGTGGCTCCGGACGGAAGGTTGGTAGAAGTAATAATGAACATAGACGAGAAAATCACAATATCGGATAGTTTGCGAGTGAAAGCAGAGATGGCAGGAATAGCGGGTGGCAAGTTTCTTCAGCTTTTTATACCGACAGATCCTCAGATGTTTGAAATGAATCCCAAAATAACATTCAAACCACCATACACATTAATAAAATCGGCACCATCTGGGATTGAAGAAATAACACTTGCGGCACGTGATGTAATGAATAATATAATGAAACTACAATTTGCTGAAATTTCTAAGGGAACGATAAATTTTCTCGATGCTACGACTAAATTTTTCACCTCTCCCGAACTGAATAAAATTGTTGAGGAACTTGCTCAGTCCAGCGAAAAGCTGAATGCTGTTTTGACAAAAGCCGACACTTCAAGTGTAATATCTAATCTTACATATACAAGTTATAAACTAAATGAAACAGTAAACGAGCTAAAAAATTTCTCGATAATGCTGAATTCCGAATTTGAAAAAATGCAGCTGCCCTATTACGTAAGTAGGATTTACGAAAAATATGATTCGACTATGGTCAATACAAATCGTTCGATTAGCACTATTACTTATAGAATGCAAACGATATTGTTTGGTTTGAACGAAACATTTGAAGAATTGCGGCAGACAAACCGCGCACTGCAACGTTCGTTGAGAGCGATAACAGACAATCCATCGCAGATATTTTTAAGCGAACCACCACCGCCAGAAAAATAATTATGCCGAAACCGAACTTTCAAAATTATTCGGACTACCGAAATAAATTGCTACAAGACTGGTTTCTTGTATTATTCTTTATTTTGATGATTTTTTTTATTTCTTATGCAATCGGATTGTATGAAATAATTACATATTTTCTAAAAGCAATAAAGCTCGGTTGGCTAAATGATTTGCTAATCGCCTTAATTTTTTCATTCATACCATTTTTTATTTTTGCACTACGTCGTCAATCAGATTTAGTGGAAGAAATTAAAAATCGAAATGAAATACAAAACGAATACAGAAATTACATCAATCAAGTCAGAAAAGTGTTTGAGGCACTTGATGATGTTGTGCTACAAACAGATGAAAATTTACGTGTAGTATGGGCAAATACTTCGGCATTAGAACAATTTAATAAGCCGATAGGTGCAACAATAAATGAGTTTATGTTCGGAGATGAGGAAAATCTTCCGAAAGACAGTTACATACTAAAAGCGTTTGAGAAGGGCACGATTGAACGGGAAATAAAGTTTTTCCCGGCGAGTTCGGAAAGAGAAAAAGACAAGTATTTAGAGCAAATAGCAATACCATTTAAAAACAAAAAAGGCAAAATAATTGGAATTACCTTAATATCAAGAGATATAACTGAGAAGATAGAGTTTGAAGAATCGAAAAGTCGGCTTGCATCGATTGTGGAATCGAGCGAAGACGCAATATTTGTAGTTTCGCCTGACGGAAGTATTCACAGTTGGAACAAATCAGCAGAGAACATATTTGGATATAAAGCGTCGCAGGTAGTTGGGCAACAAATCACCATTTTAGACCATATTATTGATTTTGAAACTTTGATAAAAATTCCACAGCTCGACTTATCATTTTCGTCGGGTAAGAAGATATTGCATGTGGATATGGTGGCTGTTCGGCGAGGTGATGAAACGATATATGTGAACCTGACAGTATATCCATTTGTAGATGAGCGTGGGCAAGTGCTTGGATTTACTACCATTGCACGAGATATAACAAATTCGATTAAAGCAGAAGAAGCTTTGCGTGAAAGTGAAGAAAGGTACCGTACATTTGTTACTAATTTTAAAGGAATAGCTTATCGATGGTCTCCTGATTATCATCCAATTTTTATGCACGGAAATGTAGAGGAAATAACCGGTTATGATGTAGAAGATTTTCTCAGTAATAAAGTTCACTGGGATAATATTGTATTGAAGGAAGACCGGCAAATTGTGCAGCAAAACCGTGAATTAATTAGAAAAAACCCGAATAAAAGTATAGAATTTGAATATAGAATTATAAACAAAAATGGTGATGTTTGCTGGCTGAATGAAAGTTTGCTGAATGTAACAAATGAAAAAAATGAGATAATTTATATACAAGCAACAATATACGATATAACTCAACGCAAAATTGCTGAAACAGAGCTTCGGGAATCACGACAGCAATTGAGAAATCTTGCATTGCATCTCGATTCTGTTCGTGAGGAAGAACGTAAGCAAATTGCGTTTGAAATCCACGACGAACTTGGCTATGCACTTACAGCTATCAAGCTTGATATAGCTTGGCTGGTAAAAAAAATTGACGTTTCGAAAGACAACCTTGAACAAAAGATCAGGGAAATGTCTGATTTGCTGGAACTTACAATTCAAAAGGTGCGGACAATTTCTTCTCAGCTTCGACCATCAATTTTAGACCATTTCGGGCTTGTAGCAGCAATTGACTGGCAAAGCAAGGAATTTCAGAGGAGGACAGCAATCCGTACACGTTTTTTTGTTAATCCGCGGGATCTAACAGTACCTGAAAATCTTGCTACACCAATATTTCGTATATTTCAGGAATCTTTAACAAATATTTCCCGATATGCAAAAGCATCGCGAGTGGATGTTTCACTTGAAATAATTGAGAGCAATCTTGTATTGAAAGTTGTTGATAACGGATTGGGGATTGAGCCTGAGAAAATACACCATAAGAACTCATTCGGGCTATTAGGTATGCGAGAAAAAGCAAAATCTATGGGCGGCGAACTCGTCATAAGTAATTTAAAATATAAAAACAATGGTTATCAAAATAATGGTGAGGTTCAGGGTACAGAAGTAATTTTGTCTGTCCCGATAATATTCGAGGTGAAAAATGATTAATATTATTATTACTGATGACCATGCAGTTGTTCGAAAAGGGTTAAAACAAATTATTGAAGAGACCCCGGGGTTTGTTGTTGCAGATGAGGCAAGTTCAGGGAATGAACTGCTCGAAAAAGTGCGAAAGAACAAATACGATGTAGTGATACTTGACATATCAATGCCCGGTAAGGACGGATTGGATACACTCAAAGAGCTTAAGCAAATTGCACCAGATCTCCCGGTGCTTGTTTTTACTATTTATCCGGAGGAACAATATGCCGTTAGGCTGCTGAAAGCCGGGGCGTCTGGTTATATTAACAAAGAGAGTAAGCCGGAAGAGTTAATTGAAGCAATTGAGAGAGTAATCAGAGGGAGAAAATATATTTCATCTCATCTTGCTGAACTACTTGCAAATAACCTCGACTCTACATCTGGTAGCGGCGAAGTGCCGCTTCACGAAACGCTTTCCGACCGTGAATTTCAAGTAATGTGTATGATAGCATCGGGCAAAACACCCACACAAATAGCAAATGAACTGTCTTTGAGCATAAACACTATCAGCACATATCGTATACGAATACTTGAAAAGATGAAAATGCGTTCAAACGCAGAAATTACTCACTATGCAATAAAAAACAGATTAGTTGAATAGTCAGAAAGACAATCGAGTGTTGGGTAGAAGTTTTCTTAGTCTGTCTTTTTCGTTTTCAGATAGCGGGTTGAACTTCAAATCGAGTACTTTCAAATTAGCCATTTGCCTAATATTTTGAGGGAAGTTTCTTATTTGATTGCTTTCAAGAAGAATTATCCGACAATTACGAAGCTCGGAGAGTTCTTCGGGAATATAGGAAATTGAGTTTCTATTTAAATAAAGCGAATTTAAATTATTCAGATTTCTGATCGATTTATTTAAGTATGTCAGATTATTCGATGAAAAATCAAGATGCCGAAGTTTCTTGAGAGAGAAAATCTCGTGAGGAATGTCGTTGAAATTATTATTTGCGGCAATTATGCTTGTAAGGTTTTGTTGGTGTTGTATGCCAGAAGGGAAAGACGATAGGTTGTTGTTGCTAATATCAACAAAAATCAGATTTCTGAATTTGAATAAATTTTGAGGGATGGAGTTGATTTTAGCAGAAGCGATTGAAATATGAACCACATTTTTCATCCTTTCAATACAATCGGGGAAAATCAAAATTTTGTTGCTATTTAAGTTAATATTATTCAAAGAATTCAAGCTACAAAACTCATCTGGCAAGGCAGAAATTTCGTTATTCTGAAGGTCTAAGTACTCAAGATTATAGAGTTTGCCGAATTCTTTGGGCAAAGCTTTTAGTTGGTTATTGCCTAAATATAACTTTCTGAGATTGGTATACTTACCAATTTCGGAAGAAATTGCAGAAAGCTTGTTATTGTTTAAGTCCAGAAGTTCGAGAGAATTTGGAGCAAAGCAGTCGAGGTTTCTGATTTGATTATTTGCCAAATAAAGTTCTTTTAGCTTAGTTAGATGAATAATTTCACGAGGTTCTTTTGTAAAATTATTCGACGAAAGGTCTAAAACGAGTAAATTGTATAGATTGTTGATAGAATGAGGCAAAGTGCTAATTTGATTACCCGAGAGAATAATAGTTTCCAAACTTGGGATTTGTAGCAATTCTACGGGGAAACTTGTAAATCTATTGTTATTCAAGCGAATTTCTTTAAGCTTGGAGAGACGAGAGATTTCGGCTGGGAGCGAAGATAAATTGTTATTGCTTAAATCTAGATATTCTAAATCTTGGAGTTGCCCGATAGAGGGCGAAAGCACATTAAGATTTTTGTTAGATAGGGATAATTTTTTAAGCCAGTTGGAATTTTTGACAGCATCATTAATTGAATTATATTCGTTGCATCTATTTATAGGAACCGGCCGGCGGCTGCTGTTCTGTGCTAATAATAACACAGGAATTGTTGCAACAAG
>CALGXJ010000028.1 GCA_937936035.1 Eximiradius proteiniborus | reverse complement strand
TTATGGCATTGATACTATCTTTTACACTCATTCCATATGTAACAATTGTTAAATCTTTACCTTCTTTTACTAACTTACCTTTGCCAAAAGGAACTAAATAATTTGAATCAGGTTCAATTGTTCTTGCAAAAGGTAGTCTATACATTCCTTTATGTTCAAGGAACAATACCGGGTCCTGCAATCGACAAGCTGTTTTCAACAAACCTTTGGCATCAGCAGCATTGCTTGGATATGCAATCATCAGACCCGGAATATGTGAAAAAATTGATTCAATATTTTGAGAATGGCACAATCCACCATGTATATATCCACCAACTGCAACTCTTATTACCATCGGGCAACTGAATCCTCCATTCGAGCGATAACGAAGCGTTGCTACTTCATTCTTTATTTGCATAAATGCAGGCCAAATGTAATCTCCAAATTGTATCTCTACAACTGGTTTGAATCCACGCACTGCAAGACCTAATGCCACCCCGACAATCGAAGCCTCAGCCAATGGTGAATTGAAAACTCTCTCTTCACCAAATTCGTTTGTTAGTCCGCGCGTTGCTGTGAATACACCGCCTTTCGGGTCAGCAATATCTTCGCCGAAAATTAGCATTTTAGGATTAAGCCTCATCTCTTCCGCTAATGCGTGATTAACTGCATCTACAAGAACTATCGGTTGCCCTTCAGTTGGCTCACTTTTTGCATATGGAAGGTTTCTTGTCTCTTCGGGTGCAAAAACATGCAAAGTAGATTCTTCCGCAATTGGATCAGGTTGCTCCCAAGCCCAGTCAGCTGCTTCATCAATTTCTTTTTTTACTTCATCCCACAAATTATTTATTTCATCTTCGCTGAGTAAATCGAAATCTACCAGATAATTAGCCAATATTTTGATGCAATCATTTTCCATATGAATTCGGTTCAACTCGTCTTCTTTCCTGTATTTCCGATGGTCATCGGAGGAAGAATGCGGAAGTAGCCTTTCTACAAGTGCGTGCATAAGAACTGGGCCACGTCCGCTGTTGATATATTCAATAGATTCTTTCGCCGCTTTTACCGAAGCAAGATAGTCAGTTCCATCAAATGTTAGCATTTTCAAGTTCTGGTAACAGCAAAATGTATGTCCTACTCCTTCGCCCATCGATTGCTTTTCTTTAGGAACTGATATAGCATAACCATTATCTTGAATACAAAAAATTACAGGCAATTTATCTCTTGATGCCCAATTGACTGCTTCGTAAAATTCGCCCTGACTTGTTGTTCCTTCTCCCGAAGCAACATACACAATTTCATTAGTCCCAAACTTTTTTGAAGCAAGTGCTGTTCCCACAGCATTTAAAAATTGTGTGCCAGTCGGCGAAGATTGCGTCGGTAAATTGAGTTTTGGATGCCCATAATGCCCGGGCATCTGTCTGCCACCTGTTGCTGGGTCATCTCTCTTGCCGAAAGCCAACAAGAAATAATCCTTTGGAGTGAATCCACGAGAATAGACGAATGCTAAATCTCTGTAATAAGTCCATCCCCAAGCTGCGCTATCAAGCTGAAACCCAATGGCAGTTTGCACCGCTTCGTGCCCGCTTCCACCAATGTGAAAATATGACTTTCCTTGTTTTACAAGTGTAAGATGTTTTTCGTCCGTGTAGCGTGCCATCATCATATTTTTTAGTGCTTTTATCAAATCAACCTTGGTAAGTCCTAATTCTTGATATGTATTTCTATCCTTATTTGAAATATTTACTTTTTTCGAGGAACAACTCTCCCCATCGCTTTTGGAACAAGGCGAACCTATATGAGAATCTTCAATTGCTTTTCTCATTATTGCTTCGGGTGAGTCTTCATTCGAATTATTTTTGATTGGTTGGGTTTTCTTTGCCATATTGTTCTCTGAAATATTAAAAAAAACATTTATATTTACTTAAAATTTTGCGAAAAAATTTTACGAAACATTGAAAATGTCTTGGAAAAACATTATCTCTCACGAAAGAAGTAAGAAAATATTGCAAAAGTCTATTCTCGAAAATAAAGTTGCAGGTGCATATCTTTTCTGGGGGATAGAGGGGATTGGTAAATCATCTGTTGCTTTAGAATTTGCAAAAACCCTTAATTGCCAAAACCCTATAATCAATGAAAATTCTATCTCCGCTTGTGACATTTGTCGTTCTTGTAAGCAGTTCGCAAATCTTACACATCCTAATTTGCATCTGATCTTTTCTCTCCCACCTGCAAAAAACGCTGATAGTGCTGATTATACCATTTCTAAACTATCTGATGAACAAATCGAATTAATCAGAGAACAGCTTTCAGCTAAATCCCAAAACATTTATCATAAAATATCTATCCCAAATGCTACACAAATTAAAATTAACGCTATTCGAGAATTGAAACGTAGCTTAACTATGACCTCCAATATTCTCGGTTGGCGTGTCGCTATAATATTTAATGCTGAGGAAATGACAACAGAAGCAGCTAACGCTTTTCTCAAAACATTAGAAGAACCTCACGAACGCACTACCATTATTCTGATTTCCTCAAAAAAAGAGACGTTGCTTCAAACTATTGTGTCTCGATGCCAGCAAGTTTATTTCGAGCCAATTCCTGATGCAATAATTGAAAATTATTTAATCGAAGAATACAACATCTCACAAGCAGAAGCCAAAATTATTGCTAATTTTGCTCAGGGGTCTATCAATGCGGCAAGAGAATTCTTAGATAGCAATATTTCTGAATATCGGAATAATATTGTTGAAATTTTACGAATTTCTCTGAAAAACACTTATAGAATAGAGCTCTCTGAAAAAATTGAAGAATTAATTAATACAAAAAACAAACAATTTCTTGAAATTTCCTTGCGACTTCTTCAAAATTGGTTCCGCGATTGCTTCGTTTTGCTTACAACTCGTTCTAAGGAACGCATTATTAATTTAGATTTGCTCGATAGAATAGTAAAATTTGCTGAATTATTCCCTAATGCCGACTATTTAAAAATTATCAATGAAATTGAACATTCTATCTATCTGATTCGTCGGAATGTAAATCTTCAATTAATTGTATTTTCTCTGTTTTTGAAAATTCGATTGAATTTATTGGCTAAATAGTTATTTTTGCAAAAAAATATCTCTATGCTTAAAAGTATTTATATAAAGAATTTCGCTATTATCGAAGAAATTCTATTAGAATTCAGTAATGGATTGAATATCCTCACCGGCGAAACCGGTGCGGGAAAGTCCATTATTGTTGATGCTATTTCTATCGCTTTCGGTGAACGTGCTTCAGGCGACTTAATTAGAAATGGTTCAAACAAAGCTATTGTAGAGTGTATATTTGATTTATCCAATATCAAAGAAACAATCGACTTGAGTAATTTTGATGAATATTTAGAAGGCAGTGGTCTGATTATTCGTCGCGAAATCCCAATTAAAGGCAATTCTCGTTGTTTTATCAATGATACGCCTGTCCAAACAAGCAAATTGCGTGAATTATCTGAATTGTTAATCGATTTTCTTGGACAACACGAACACCAAACTTTATTGTATAGCTCGAAACAGCTCGAAATATTAGACAATTATGCTGATAACCATTTGCTGATTTCTGAGTATCAGCAAGTTCTAATGGAACTTTCCGAACTTATTTATCATTTGAAAGAATATCATTCCAAAAGAAACGATATTTTTCACAAAAAGGATGAAATTATTGCAAATATTAGCCTTCTAAAAAAAGTTAATCCATTACCTAACGAAGATGAAGAAATTAACTCAAAACTTAAAATAATTGAAAATGCTGAATTTTTAAGCTCTTTGGGCAATGAATTGTATAATGTCCTTTTTGATGGCGATTTCTCATGCTACCAACAGATTCATCGTGCAAAGAAAATCGTAGACTACCTTTCTAAATATGATGAAAAATTTAAAGAATATGATTCTGAACTAAATTCAATTTCAATAAGTTTAAAAGAATTTTCTGTCTTTGCCAAAAGTTTTTTAGATAGCATTGATTTCAATCCGCTTGAAATTGAACAGCTCAGAGAACGATATGCTGAATTGAAAAAAATTATCCGTCAATTTGGCTCGATTGAAAATGCTATCGATTCTCTTCATACTCTTCGTCAGGAATTGGAACTTATAGATAAGTTTGACGAGAAAATTGCTGAAATAAAAGATGAAATTATTGCTAAGTCCAAACAATTAGGTGATTTTGCCAAAAAAATCGATATTCGTAGAAAAGAAAAAGCTGATAAATTGTCCGTTGAAATTGTTCAAAAACTTAAAAATCTTGGAATAGAAAAAGCTCAATTCGAAGTTGCTTTCACTCAATCAATTGCCAACAATTTTGATGCTATTTTTGAACAACCTTGTGCTATTATTGACGAAAAATGCTATAAAACATTCTCTAATGGCATTTCTCAGTGTGAGTTCCTTATTTCTACAAATCCGGGTTTCGATGTCCATCCGCTTAAAAATGTTGCCTCAGGTGGGGAAATTTCTCGTATTATGCTTGCAATCAAAAGCATTATTGCAAAAGCCGATAATATCCCGCTTCTTATTTTCGATGAAATCGATACCGGAATAAGCGGTAAGATTGCCCAAAAAGTCGCCCAGGAAATGAAAGAACTCTCTAAACTTCATCAAATTATTGCTATCACTCATCTTCCTCAGGTTGCTGCCGCCGGCGATAGAAATTTCATTGTTGAAAAAATTCCTCTGCTCGATGATACAGTAGTACGTAGCAAAGCTTTGAGTGCTGATGAAAAAGTTAAAGAAATTGCCAAAATGCTTAGTGGTGAGAAAATTAGTGAATATGCTATAAAAAACGCAAAAGAATTAATTAAATCGGTTGCCTATGAGTGATTCAAATACTTCAATGATGAGCCTTGATGAACTTCACGAATATCTTGCCGGCAAAGCAAGCCCTCTCGATATTAACAAGATTATCGCTGGCTATGAAATGAGCGAAGAAGCATTCAAAGATTCAACTTTTATCGATGGAACTCCATTTTTCTACCACCTGACTCGTGTTGCCCGTATAATCCTAACCGAACTTGATATTGTTGACGCTGATATTATTGTTGCTTCTCTTCTTCACGATTATTCAATTATTTCTAACTATATTTCTAAAGAAATTCTTACCTTTAATTTTGGTGCATATCTTACTTACCTTGTTGACTTGCTTTCGCTGGATACAGAGGAAGCCGCTTATATTTCTGAAAATTTTTCTTACGAAGCCAAAATCCCGTTCGATGATTATTTAATCATAAAATTAGCCGAAGAAGTTGATGTTTTTCGTAATGGTATACACAATGTAGAACTAAATTTAGTCAGCCGTTTGTGCTTATTAAATGAAAAACTTCTGCCATTAGCTCGCAGAAGTTCTTCAAAATCAGTTTTTTATTTATGCGAAGAATTAACGAATTTGAAAAAGAAAATCACTAATTAGAAACCTTCACAAGTATTCTTCCCACGTGCTTACCTTTTGCCATTAAATCTATTTCACTGGGTAGCTCTTCCAGTGTTACTTCCTTTATGTTAAAATTATATTCCTCCAAACGATATTCATTGAATATTTTATCCCAAATTTCTAATCTTCTTCTCATCGGTGTTTCTGCTGAGGCAATTCCTACTAGACGCACACCTCGTAATATAAATGGGAATACGTTGGTATTTAATACTGTCCCTTCGACCATACCACAGTTGCAAACAATTCCATATTCTAAAGTAGAACGTAAAATTGTTGCCAGAGTATTACCACCAACGTTGTCTAAACTTGCAATCCATTGCTTTTCCAGCAACGGTTTCCCACTCTTATCATTAATTTCGTCTCTATGTATTATCTCACTTGCTCCTAATTTTCTCAAATAATCTGAAAGATCTGTTTTTCCGGTTGAAGCAACTACTTTGTAACCCATTTTAGCAAGCATTGCTATTGCAAGTGTTCCCACTCCACCAGTAGCACCAGTTACCAATACTTTTCCACTCTCCGGAGTTAGTCCGTGTTTCTGAAATTCAAATATTGCTGTTGCAGCAGTAAATCCAGCTGTGCCATAAATCATTGCTTCTTTTGCGGGAATATTTGTTGGTAATGGAACAATCCATTCTTCCGGCACCCTTATATATTCAGCAAAACCTCCCGAAGTGTTCATCCCTAAATCATATCCTGTAACAACAACTTTATCACCAGCTTGAAACTTATTTCCCTCAGTTTTGACAACAACCCCGGCAGCATCAATTCCCGGTGTATGTGGATAATTGCGAGTTATTCCTTTGTGTCCGTTTGCAGACAAAGTATCTTTATAATTCAATGACGAATATTCAACTTTTATTAAAGTGTCGTGCTTAGGTAAGTCATCAATATCTCTTAACTCGATATTTTTTGCAACTTTTGTTTCATCAATATATCTGCTAACTAAAGCTTTGAATTTTGTGTCCATTTCTACCTCGATTAATAATAAAATCATTCCCTAAAACGAAAAAATCGCAAAATATTTGATTTTGCGATTTTTTTATTGTTTTTTGATTTAATAGATATTAATCATTGTCCGGCTTCAGAATATCAAAGTTGATGCCTACAGGGCAATGGTCAGAAATTTGTTTTGCAATTTGCTCATCATATTTGTTGTAATGGTTCTCGATAAATAAAGATTCTATGAAAACACGGTTTTGAGCTGAACTCGATACAACAATGTGATCAATATTGTCCCATTTCTCATTTTTACAACTTATCTCATTTTCTGTTAAAAATCTTATGTTTTTATTGCTAATCAGCGGAAATAATGCAGATTGTTTTCTTGTTGGATTATCATTGAAATCACCAACTACAATAATATCTTGTTCTTTTGAACTTGTAAGCATACTATCAATCCAGTTAGATAATATTTCAGATTGCTTCATTCTCGTCTCTATGCTTTTCATTCTTTTTTCTTCTGTATCGTCAAATTTGGATGATGCTTTAAAATGCACTACCATCATTATCCAGTCAAAATTCCCTTTGCGTGCCTGAATTACAAGACCGGGTCTGTTTCTTGATGGATCAATCGCAATTGGTGAATACTCATAAAAAGTGTCGATAGTGATTGTATTTTTATAAATAAAACCTAAATTTTGATTGCCACTTTTGTCCAAAACAAATCCTCTAAATTCAGGCAAATACTTTAAAATTCTTCCGAGTGCCTCATTGTTTTCAATTTCCTGCAAGCCTATAATTTCAAATCCTGTTGAAGCAATTGCGTCAGCTACAAGTTTGTATCCCTCTTCTGTTCGGGGTTTCGTATCCCGGATACCATCACCGAGCCATTCAATATTGAAAGTGCCAATTTTAACGACATCATCATCAGAAAAATGTTGTCTCGTGTTTGATACACAGGATGATGAACTTATACTAAAAATCAGTATTGTCAATAAAAAAAGTAATTTTCTCTTCATTATGATATCCCAAAAATTGCTTTAACAATATGTCCAGCGATCTGAGGATTTTCCTTCAACCTGCGGGTTGAATATCCATACCAGTCTTCTCCAAAAGGCACATATATTCTAACGTTGTGCCCGGCTTTCAATAATTCATTTCTTCTGTATTCCCTCACTCCAAGAAGCATTTGAAACTCATAGCGTGTTTTGTCTATGGAATTCTTTTTAATATAATCTTCAGCAAATTGTATCAGCGGTTCGTCGTGAGTTGCAATTGCTGGATAATAGCCATTCTCAAACATATAAACGAGCAATCCTTTATAGTTGTCTCTGATTTTTTCCTTGTCTTTGTATGCAATTGTTTCAGATTCCACATAAATACCTTTGCAAAGACGCACATTTGGCTTATACTCAGCTAAATTTTTCAAGTCTTCCATACTTCTTTTCATATATGCCTGGATTACAAATCCGAAATTGTCGAAACCTTCCTCGCGCAGCATCTTGTATATTTTCAGTGTATTGGTAGTATAAGGCGAATTTTCCATATCAATTCGTACGAAAACACCCTGTTCTTTGGCGATTCTTCCTAAATGCTTGATGTTTTCATAACAAAAATCGAAATCTACATCTAATCCTAACGAAGTTGGTTTAATTGAAAGGTATGTTGGTAAATCGTGTTTTACAATCGCCTCAAGAACTTTGGTGCATTCCTCTCTTTCTTGCAATGCTCTTTCTCTGGAACGCACAAACTCACCCAATACATCAATAGTAGTCATTCCACCCAATTGAGCGAATTCTTTTGTAACTCGGACCGCGTCGTCAAGTGTTTCGCCGGCAATATATTTTTTTGCAAATACATAGACCAAAGACTTTGGTACTAATGGTAAAGTTTTAATAATTAATTCATTAATCATAGTTCCGACCGTAATATAATTTTGAAATTGATGCTGCAAATTTAATAATTTTTGAATAATGAATGTATAATTATTTTCTTTTAATCAAAAAATATTTTGAAATATTTAAAATATTTATTATTTATATTCGTAAAACTAAAAAAATGGGAGGAGTTATCTATGACAGTAGATAGTGTAAAATATCCAGAACCAACTGTACCAGAGAAGCCACAGAATAATGTTCAGATGGAACTGCAAAAGCAAATGCTTAAAGAAGCTACGATGGGAGCTACAAGCATCCAAAACCAAATGCTTCAAATGCTTGTTTCATCGCAGCAAACTACTCAAAATCCACAACAAACTGCTCAAAAGCAGCTCGAAAAAGGCTATCTCGATATTAAAGTATAGTTGTTTCGTTGTTTAATTATTAATATTTTTGTGTCATCTATTAAATCAATTCAAACGATTTAGTAGATGACTTTTGTTTTTATTTTTCCGAGATAATTATGAAAAAAATAGTAATTCTTTTAATTCTGTATTTACTTGTTTCTAATGAAGCTGTTCCATATCTCAATGTTAATTCAAAAAAATTACTGAATGCTTACCACGAGCATCAGCTTTCAACTCCGGTCTTGTCCAACACGTTGCTTATTCGATACAAACAAGATTATTACTATTTAAAAAATAAATCCAACTCAAGCAATAATCAATATTATAAGATATTAACTTCTGTTTTGCCTTTTAATGCTAAAATTTCAAATAGAAAACATAATTTCTCTCCTGATAAGGTTACAGAAATTGAACGCTATGAAGAACCATTACTAAGAACATTTGTTGTCGAGTTCAATTCGCAGGAACATCCGCTTGATTTTGCTGAAAAAATCAAGAAAATTGACCCGCGTATCGAAATTGCAGAGCCTTACTATGTCTATAAAACTTTGTCCATTCCAAACGATCCAAGATTTAACGAACAATATTTGTTTGCCAAAATTAAAGCAATTGATGCTTATAATATTTCCACCGGCTCGCCTGATATTGTTATTGCAATTAGCGATAATGGCATTTCACAAAATCATCCTGACTTGATTGATAATATTGCTATTAATGCTTCTGAGGTACCAGACGATGGAATTGATAATGATGGCAATGGATATATTGATGATTACATTGGATGCAATTTAGCGTGGATGGATGATGGTACTCAACCTGGAAACACTTACCATATCGATTCTCACGGAACTGAAGTTGCCGGAATTGCTTCGGCAACAACTAACAATGGAATTGGAATTGCAGGTGTGGGATATAGTTGCAAATTTTTCCCCATCAAATGTTCACCAAATAATAGCTTTGATGGTATTATTTATGGCTATCAGTCCATTATTTACGCTGCAATTCGAGGTTTTAAAGTGATTAATTGTAGCTGGGGTGGAGTAAAACCCTTCTCTGTTATTGAACAATCTATTATTGATTATGCAATCGCCAACGACTTGGCAATTGTTGCCGCTGCTGGAAATATTCGTTCGGGTATTTCTCAATACGAGGATTTCTATCCCGGCGCTTATCGTGGTGTTTTATCTGTTGGTGAAGTCGATCAAAATGACAATGTTACTTATTTCACCACTTCTCTTTCAGCCGGTGTTAGATTTATGGCACCCGGAAAAGGCAATCTAACTACATCAGGTAATAGCTACGTTTTTGTATCCAATGGAACTTCTTATTCATCTCCCGTTGTTGCTGGTGCTTTGGGTGTTGTTCGTGCCCGGTTCCCTGAATTATCGGCTCGTCAGGCTACCGAATGGCTTCGAATTAATGGTGATGATATTACAGATATTAACTTCAGTAATAGCAAACTTATTCCAAACAGAATTAACCTGTTTAATGCTCTAGCCCGCAATCCACGTTCTTACTGTGCACCTACTGTTGAAGACTTCTATTTTATGAATTCCAACAACGAAATTGTTGATAGATTTTCTGCCAACGACACTCTTCGTTTGGTTCTCAAGCTAAAAAATCATTTAGGTTCTGCTGATAGTGTTCATTTCAATTTATCGTTAGGCTATGCATTGCAGGAAAATATTGAGTTTATCAATTCTTATGTTTTCATTCCTAAAATATATGAAAATGAAGAATTAACAATTGACAGCTTTAAATTTATAATAAATTCTGATTTTAAACAATTATTTATCTTACGCCTTGATATCAGAACGCAGGATGAAAAATATAGAGATTTTGCAAAAATCCCGTTCTATTTTGGAAAAGAAGTTACTACATTGTCGAATAATGTTCTCCGCTTCTCAGTCGGCGATCTGGGAACATTTGGCTATGATAATGATAGAAAAAACGGGGTTGGATTTGAATCATTCTCGCTTGGCAATCATCTCTTTCGTGGTGGTTTAATGGCAATTGGAAATTCTGCCTATGCTTTTAGTTCTATTTATGGTCAAGATTTTTCAGGGAACGATTTTACTTCTGTTAAGAAATTTATTAATCCATCTAATGTTGGAATAATAGAAGCAAAAAGAACAATATCTACTGTTTTTAATGAAGTATTGGGAATGCAGATTACTTCCGAATTCCTCTTTCCAATTCAAAATCAACCAGTTGTTAAAAATAAATTAACTCTTAAGAATGTTGGAAATATAGCAATCTCTCAACCTGCACTTGGATATATCTTCGATTGGGATATTGATCAGAAAGCTTCAAAAAACTACGTTGAGTACTTTCCCGATGCCATTCCTCCGAAATACATAGATAAATCCAATATTTCTGCCGAAATTGCTTATTCCATTGATAAAAAAACTTATGTCGGTGCTGTTGCTTTTTCCGACATTCCAAACACAATTGCCCAGTCTGCTGGTTT
>CALGXJ010000027.1 GCA_937936035.1 Eximiradius proteiniborus | reverse complement strand
CTTTTTGGTGTTGGATATAATAATTTTTGCCTTGCGAGAAAAGTCTTTTTTGACGAAGAAAATTTGATTTCTCATTCTTGCTCTGGCTCTGATTCTTCTTTGATTTTTATTCTTTCCACATTAGGGATTGTTGGTTTTATTTTTTTATTGGATCTTGTTCTTTCTTTTTGGAAAAAGTTGGAGGATAATCAGTGGTCTATTTGCCTTAAGACAGTCTTGATTATGATTTTAGTTCATAGCCAGTTTAATAACAGCATTTTTTACCCTTGGGTTTTGGGAATTTTGACTTTTTTAATACCTTTTGCTTCTAACGCCAAAACTGGACGGTAAGCCTTTCTGTAGTTTTGTTTCCCGCCTTGTCCTCAGCCACTATCTCAAAATTATTGTCTCCTTCCTGAAGCGTGACAGCATAAGTAAATGAACCATCGTTTTCAATTACGACAATTCTCCCGTTTATTCTTAGGGTGTCAGCGTCTTTTACCTCGCCATCTATTGTTATTTGTCTTTGCTTTGATCCGTAAAACGAGACTCCGTCTTGTGGGGATTTTATTGTTATTTCTGGGGGGTCGTTGTCGTAGATTATTGTATAGACTTTTGATTCGGCGCTTTTGTTTCCGGCGTTGTCTTTTGCGGCGAAGGAAATTTTATTCTCACCCTCCTTTAGTTGAAAATTATAAGTGAATATTCCTTCTTTGGTTGATATTATTTCTTCTGTTTTTGAATTAGCGTTCACAATTATGGTTATTCCAGGTTCGGTTTCCCCTTTTATCTCTACTTTTGGAAGGTTTGTGTAATCAGGTGGTGTTTGGATATATGGGGTTGCAGGCGGGGTAATATCTTCTTTTTCTATTTTCTGTCCGCTTTTTCTGAGTTCAGCGATAAAGCTTGCGGTTCTTGCGACTAAGGGTATTCCTAAAAATATAAAGAAAACAATGCCGGCAATTGTAAGAAGCATATAAATTATTGCTTTCTTTTTGTTGTTTTTTTCTTCTGTTATTGCTTTTCTTGAGTAAAATTGTGTCATTTTTGTTTTCTTGAGCCAGAGGTGGGAATTGAACCCACGACCTCGGCTTTACGAAAGCCTTGCTCTGCCAACTGAGCTACTCTGGCGCATACTTTATTATATCATTTAATAGCCTGTAAATTTTTCAGAGATAATATTTTGCTCTTTTACCTTGAGGTTTAATAAAATTTCCTCCATTGCGTTAACAAATGCTGGGGGGCCGCAAATCCAAAATTCAATTTTCTGTAGATCTTTCTTGGTGATAAGTTTTTTAAAATAGTGTCCAGTCTTACAATGAACAAAAATCCCTATTTAAGGAAGATCAACCACAATATCTTTGACCATTTCTTTAACTCGAGGACTGCATTGCCCGTCTGCTTTTGAATTAAAGTTTTGGCCGTATTCGGTGGTTAAAACAAGTCTGACATTTAAAGTCTTTTCTCCAACGTCAGTGATATAGCTACTGGGGCTACAGTCAGTCTCCAAGTATCTGCCAAACTGAGGCAGATTGATTAGCTTCATACGCGTACTAATTAGTTTACCCTCTTTTGCGTAAACATTAGCGTAAATAAACGAATCTAATGTAGAGCCACATCTGCGTGGGACAAATAGCTTTGTAGACCGTTCACCTTTGAACATTATTGGTGTGCCATAACTGTACCTACATCCTTTGCCGTTTTTTTGAAAAAAGTCTGTTTGTTTTTGAAGAGACTTTTTGTTGTCAAAACCATCTATGAAGAAACGAAATGAAAGTGTTCCATAATCTATGTCTTTTTTCTTCAAAAAGTACATCGACTCGTCGGCATTGCTCTGAAGAACCTGAGTGTACGAGTCTTTGTAGAACCTATCAGATTGATCGAAAATAAACTGACCAGCAAATAGTGGTAGCCCACCAACACAGCCATGAAACTTATCTTTTATACTCCCTTCGCCTAAGTTGAAGCCTGTCCAACCTTTATCATCAGGCACACCAATATACTCATAATTTTCACCGACTTTTCTTGTGGTATACCAATATGCCTCTTCAGAGTCCTTGATCGCTAAGTCATCATAAACAGTCTCTATATACGACTGTTCGGTGAAATAAGTACCTGATAGATGTTCATCGAGAATGTCTGTTTGTAAGCTAAGCTCTCCACTTTGCATCTGAAAACCAAAGATTTTAGTGTAATCACCGATTTGAACTTTAAACCTATTTGAATCAACAAATTCGAATACCCCCGCGCCCGATACTTCATTTGGATAACATGGTGAAAAAATATTCACGTCTCCTGTTTTATAAAATTTTATTGCTATAGCTTGCTCAGCGTTTATCCAACTACCGACCACTGATGAATTAGGATTGCAAGCTGAAAGGTACATTAAGAGAATTGATATTAAACAAATATTCAATACAGATTTCATTTTGGCCCACCAATATTTTGTGCGGACAAAATTTTCTTGTTATGTCCATTAACAGCAATAGCAGCCCAAATTACACTAACTACTCCAATCAAAAACAGTATTGGTATAAGTCCCAACCCACCAGTTAAAACACCGCCTACAACGGCCAGAACTCCACCTAAAACTAACATAATTAATCCGCCCCAAACTGAGGAATAGAAAAGTCCAAGTGGGCCGAAAAATAAAGCTAATAAAATACCAGCGCCCATAGATTTAGTTGGCATTAAAATGACTGTATTTGGTCCTTGGTTATTCATTTTCTTCTCCTGTTTGTGATAAACATTGCTGAGAAAATAACAAAAGGAAGCCCTACTAATAATGTAATAGCTTTCATTTAACTCTCCTTGTTCTGGGAATAACGGATCATTTCAGGATTCTGCTCAATATATTGAAGTTGTTCTTTGTAGATGACTTGCTTGTCAGACAGTAAGTCTTGCTCTGACGCCATGGTTTCTTTGTCCAAACACTTAAACTTCAAACTACTACCGATCTTGCTTGTTCCTACAGATGCTCCTGCACTGACTCCTTGGTTTGCAGAAAATGCATTAATAATATTCACGCATCCTCGTAGAGGTGCTTCTCGAACAACAGCAGCTATTGCCCATTTATTAAACCCGCGCATTTGAGAGGCTTTGTTGTTTCCAAGAACAAAACCTTTAATTTCAAAAGAAGCCGTGATGATTCTACCTTCTTGAGAAATATCGATATATTTTGGTGGCTTTGATTCAGATTGCTTTAAAACCACTTTTTGAAGTAATGCCCCAGAAACAGCAGACCCTGCAATTGTTGCCGCTGTCATGCATCCACTTAGATTTGTAACGACACAAACAATGGCTGTTACTGAAGCCAATTTAGTAAAACGTTTTGGTGCTCTCATATTCTTCCCACAATTTTATTCACATATTTTTCAACACATGAAAGTTCATTAATAAACTTTTTTTAACTTAAAGATTTATTATCAATACCTTCAAGATACACAGACTCCCTCAGGTAGTTTTCCTCCTACCTGCACTACTTATCTAAATCTTATTTTTCCCAACCTCCCGTGTGAATTGTCAATAAATTTGTCGAACCATTTTCAATAATCTTGATGACTGAATTTTGCTTTCAACGAAAGCTACAAGTTGGACAATTCTATCGACCGACCTGAGTACTGAATCATCCTTAAGGCTTTCTCTAATTTTTCTAACTCCTTCAGTCTTTTGATTTATTAAAGTCTTTGCTGAACGGTTTGTATAATCTTTAGCAATTTGCTCTGAAGTTCCAGCTTTAGTTGCCCACAGATAAATTGCCCTTGCTTCAAATGGCGTCAATTTAGAATACATTTTGATCAACTCAGTAATGACTTCCTTTTCCCTAATCATTTCCCTGAATTGGTCATCATTAAAATAGGCTAAAGATAGCGTTTGCCTTAGGGCGGGGGCTAAAAAATTTAGTTGGTTAAGTTGTTGCTCTTTGCTTTTATCTGTTGAATCAAAGTAGATGTTTAATCTTGCAACCCGTGACCCTGCGGAAAACAAGTTAAGTACTACGCTGTCGTTAACCCCTAACGGAAGCAAAAAGTCGTTATAGAAGGATGAATTGAGCATGAATTTACTATCCAGACTTTCTAAATAGCTATCGAATTTATCTCTTCCAAGAAATGACCCACATGATTTTCTTTGCTCTCTTTCAGCAATCACCATAGAGTCGTTTGACTGATAACGTTCATCATAGACCTCAACCGTATGACCAGATATGTTTTCGAGGTTGGTAAATTTAAGGATGTCTGGGTCTAAGGAAGCGGTGTTGTCTTGATCTCGAAAAGTGACCGTACCAAAGCCATTTGGTAACAAACCACAGACTTGATGCAGAAGCTCATCGACGTCTTCATAGGTTTGGGTTCGATTTATCGAACTTAAAATTTCAGTGTGTTCTAACAAAACTTTTAACCATTATTTTTTAATGTGTGATTGTGCCAACCGAAAAATATATGTCCATAGGACGATTTGTCCCTTTTTTGCCTTCCAGAAGCTTTCTACTAACCAAAACCTCGCAATTGCTTACTAACTAAAGAAAACTCGGGTCAGAGTAGAATGGCACTTACTTAAGCCTTTTAGAGTGGCCATATTTAAGTACCGTTTGACGCGCATTCGCTCTTGGAGCCATGAGTAGCGGGTAAGCTTTGGGCCGTCTTTTGACGGCCCTTGGTTCCACTCTTCCAGGACGGTTCCCTACCTGCTGTTGAGCGATGATCATTAGCAGTGCAAAAAGCTGTTCTTCGTCGCAAAGCATTGTCTGTTGCGCGGCAATTAGCCAAATCTGTAAACTGTGTTTGAAACTCAGAGTGCGCGGCGGGACATCAGCTAGTAAAGAAGATTGAAGCATCAATAAACGGATCAAATTATAGGCGAGTAGGTAAACCCAAATTTCTTTG
>CALGXJ010000026.1 GCA_937936035.1 Eximiradius proteiniborus | reverse complement strand
TATTTGAAACCATTTTCTGTTATCTGTAATTCATTACACAAACGCGCTGCATATACATTACCGTCATCAGCAATACCTGCGTGTGCTGCAATGATAATAGTCGTATTCGCTCTACCTGCATAAGGTCCATCCCCACGAGCCATTGTATTGCAGTTTGTGCCAGCATACCATCTTATTCCAGTCGCTTGGTCTGTTTTAGCACAGACAAGCCCGTGCTGTTCGGTTCCATCAACCCAAAAAACAATACCTCCGTGAGCAAAATCTCCTACCTTATAAGTCTTTGCAGAAATAGTTGGGTTGCCACTGACGCCATCTCCGTTGGTTACTATTATTCCTGCACCAGGGTTGATTTTGCGAGATGCAACAGTTCCATCTCCTGTTCTGGTAATTATTCCGTTGGTAGAAAGGTTATGCAATGCAAGCGCTTGTCCAGTCAGTCCAATAATCCCTTGATCGGTTATTGTTCCACCTGATATACCATTACCTGCTTTGATGCTTGTTACCGTACCAGTGCCAGCTCCAATTGAGGCACGGAAATCGTTTGAAGTTAGAGTGCTTACGCTATTGTCTGGATTAATTCGTAAAAAAGTGTAGGTGTTTGGGTCTGGAATTCTTAGCAAATTGCTACCTACGGTGGTTGAACCGTGAATTGAGCCTGAGTTGGTTGTACTGTGAGTATATGCATTATCCCAATTCGAAATATGCGTGTTGGTTATTCCGTACGATGGACTTGCTTTCCAGAGAGGATCTGCTTCTGTAATTGTACCTGTTATTCTTTCAGCAGTTTTTGCGTGAAGAGCATAAGGAACGCTTAAAATCTGACTTGTTCCCGTAATTGTATAGTTAGTTCCACCATTAATATCGATTTCAGTTTTAATAAAATATGGTCCGGCCGACCAGTCAATTCCGGAAAAAGAACCCAGTACAGTAATTCCACTCCCGATTTCTATTGTTAATAATCCGTTATCGTTAGTTTTCGGGTTTGGATTAAAGATTTCCCTATACACTACTGTTCCGTTTATTGTGTTGTGAAGAATGCTTATTTGTATTCCAACTGTGCGGTTAGTAACAAGATTATTGCTTGCATCGCGGACAACGGCCTGATAGCTTATTTTTTCTGGGGTTTGTGCAAATATGCCGGAGGCTAACATTACTACTAATGTTAAAATTGTAAATAATTTTTTCATAGTTTTGCTCTCCTATTTCTTAATTATCTTAAAAGTTTTTGTTTCTTTATTACCTCGAGAAACTTTAAGAAAATAAGTTGATGCTACATAATTGCTTATAATTATTGCTGTTTGATTGTTTGAGATTTTTTGATTTTGCAGTATTTTACCATTAATGTCTACCAACTGATATGATAAATTATCTATCATATCGCCCTCAATTTGTAATTTTACGTAATCTGTTGCCGGATTTGGATAAGCAGAAAACGAAAGTGTAATACTGTTGGCTTCTTCAACAGATGAAACAACCGAAATTTCGTATGGTTGCTGCACTCCTTGTGCAACTGATGTGTTTGCATCAGAATTTGTAGTGTAAAAAACTTGTCCAACGGAATAGCTCACAGAGCCACCGCTTCCGGAAGCATTGCCACCTGCAGTATTAATGCTTTCTTGTGCTTGGAGCTCCACCCAAGAAAGCACCAAAATAGAAATAATAAAAAAAATCTTCTTTTTGTGTTGCATTGGCTGTCTCCTGATAGAAAGTTTATAAGTAAATTTGGTATTATGAAACTGACTTTGATTAACTTAAATAAAAATTTATTAAAACAAAAGAAAATAATTTTTCATCCGAGATAGAAGTTTGGAATTTTTATATCGGTAGGATGACCCGATCTATATGATAGAAAAGAGATTCAGTATGTGAACATTTTTTTATTAAATAATCAAAAAATTAGGGACAGGATAGATGATCCGGCGTGCCAAGAAGCATTAAAAAGAGAAATATAAATTGCAAACGAGCCCAAAAGCCCGAGCTTCTTAATTTCTTTATTTCTTTATTTGTTCCTATATTATTAAGTAAAGAACAAGAACGCTTCGGGCGTTCTTATTCCTTATTCTCCGTTTTTATGTTTCTTAAAGTTAAGCCAGACTAACTAAAAAAACGTATTTATTACCTTGCTTTATCACTGTTTTTAGCAGGAATATCCTTTTTTACCAAAGGCTGCTTGGCAGGAATTGGCAATAAAGCTTTTCTGCTTAATCTATATTTGCCGTCAGGTGAAATTTCTATTAATTTTACTTCGAATTTATCACCAACTTTTACGAAATCTTTCAGGTTAGTTACGCGTTCGTGAGCAATTTGCGAGATATGGAGCAATCCTTGAGTTTTTGGCAGAAATTCTACAATAGCTCCAAGACCTTCGCGCACTTCTTTCACTGTTCCCTTGTAAATTTCACCTTCTACCGGTTTTTGCACAAGCGACTGAATCATCTTAGTTGCATCTTCGGCTGATTGGCTGTTAGTTGCAGCAATTAATACAGTTCCATCGTCTTCGATATTTATTTCTGTGTTAGTTTCTCTGCAAATTGAGCGAATCATTTCACCGCCCGGTCCAATCACAGCACCAATCATATCAGTTGGAATTTTAATTGCTGTAAATCGGGGAGCATAAGGTGATAAATCCGGACGCGGTTCGCTAATTACTTCATTCATTATTCCGAGAATATGGAAACGTCCTTTGCGAGCTTGTTCGAGAGCCTGACGCATGATTTCCACCGAAAGCCCTTCGATTTTAATGTCCATCTGGCAAGCAGTAATACCATCGAATGTCCCAGCAACTTTGAAGTCCATATCACCAAGGAAATCCTCGTCGCCAAGAATATCGCTTAAAACAGCAACTTTATCATCTTCTTTGATTAATCCCATTGCAATGCCGGCAACAGGTTTTTTCATCGGAACTCCTGCGTCAAACAATGCAAGCGAACCGGCGCATACAGTTGCCATCGAAGATGAACCGTTCGATTCGAGAATGTCGGAGACAACGCGAATTGTATATGGAAATTCTTCCTGTGGTGGTAGCATTTCCTTCAAAGCACGCCAGGCAAGATGACCGTGGCCAATTTCTCTGCGGCTTGTGCCCAGGCGACCAACTTCGCCTGTGCTAAATGGCGGAAAATTATAATGAAGCATAAAACGCTCGGTTCGAACCGGCTCTAAACCTTCAATTAATTGTTCGTCGCGGTTTGTGCCCAATGTTACAGTCGATAGGCTTTGAGTTTCGCCGCGGGTGAACAGCGACGAACCGTGAGTGCGAGGTAGCAAGCCCACTTCGCAACTGATTGGACGAATATTCGTTGTCGAACGCCCGTCTAAACGACGATTTTCTTCGACAATCATTCGTCGCATAAGTTTTTTCTCTATGTCCGAAACTATATTGCCTGTGTAACGTTCGAGCTGTGGCTGAAGTTCTTCGTTTTCGCCAAATTTTTCAGTAACAAGTGCTAATGCTTTTTCATAGATTTCGTTTCGTTTTTCGCGGCGTTCGGATTTTGAACTTTGGCTGTGAACATATTGATTTATTTCTTCGAAAAGAGCTTCTTCAATCGTTTTAACGATTTCTTCCGGAATTTCTTCGATTTTATATTCACGTTTTGTTACTTCAAGTTGCTCTGCAAGTGCAAGTTGAAGCTGGTTGAGAACTTTAATTTTTTCGTGAGCAAACATCAAAGCGGCAACAAAATCCTCTTCCGATATTTCTTTCGATTCGCCTTCGACCATAGTGATTGCCTGACTTGTTCCGGCAACTGTAATGTCCATATCGCTTTTTTCGAGTTGTTCGAGCGATGGATTTACAATGAATTCGCCATCAACTCTGCCGATGCGAACTTCTGAAATAGGACCGTGAAAGGGAATATCGGAGATAAGCAGAGCCGCAGATGCCCCAACAGCAGCGAGAGTGTCGGGATTAACATCCGGTTCGGCACTGAAAACAGTCGCAATAATCTGAGTTTCGAAATGCCAGGTTTTGGGTATCATCGGGCGAATTGGTCGGTCGATCAACCGCGCCGAAAGTATTTCTTTGTCTGTTGGGCGTCCCTCACGTTTCAAAAATCCGCCGGGGATTTTTCCGACTGCCGAAATTTTCTCCCTGTATTCAACCTGAAGTGGCAGGAAATCAACTTCTTTCAGTTCATTTTCGCTTGCAACGGCTGTAACCAACACCATAGTATCACCACAGCGAACCATTACAGCTCCGCTTGCAAACTTAGCGAAACGCCCGGTTTCGAGCGAATACTCTTTTCCGTCGAAATCTATTTTTACAGTTTTTAAAGACATAATCAATCCAATTATATTAAAAATAAAAACGGCGACCCATTCGCCGTTTAATTTACTTACGCAATGATAATGCTGAAATTATCTGGCGGTATCTGGTAATGTCTGTGTTCATTAGATAATTTAGCAATTTACGACGTTTTGCAACAAGTTTAATCAATCCACGACGTGTGTGATTGTCTTTCTTGTGCATTTCTAAGTGTTTTGTTAAGTCGGCAATTCTTGCAGATAATATTGCAATTTGAACTTCCGGTTTGCCTGTATCATTCGAAGTTGCACCGTATTTTGCAACAAAATCTGCTTTCTGTTCTTTTGTGATCATTCCGATTGCTCCAAATATATATAATTTTTTACTTTTAAACGAATTACAAATATAAGAAAAAAAAACTTTTCTGCATAAAAATAATTTTTTATGCAGATTTTAAGTTCAATAATCAGTTTAATCTTCTGGATAGATTTCAGGCAACGTAACAGTAAATGTAGTCCCGTTATCCAACTGGCTTTCTACCTCGATGTGTCCGTGATAAAGATCTATGCATTTTTTCACTATAGAAAGCCCCAGTCCACTGCCTTGCACCACACCTGTGTTTGTTGCACGGTAGAAAGGTTCAAAAATGTAGCGAATTTGGTCTTTAGGAATTCCAATTCCATTGTCTTTTACAACGAACACGAGATTTGAACCCTCTTTTTTGTGCGAAAGCACAATATCGCTATCTACTGGTGAATATTTTATAGCGTTGGACAGAAGGTTAGAAAGTATCTGTTGCAACAAACTTGGGTCTATATAAGATTGCTGTTTTATGTCGTCAGTTGTTTCGAAATAAATATTGTGATTGTTTTTATCGATAATTTTATATTCATCAACAAAGCTACGGCAAAAATCATAGATATTGGTCAGAATTGGCTTTACTTTTTGCTCTCCGGCATCAGATTTAGAAATAGTAAGCACCTGATCAAGCAAATCTGTCATACTCTTCACTGAGGCTTGAATTCTTGAGACAAATTTGGAAGCATCAGTAAGATTGCCATTTTTGATGAATGTATCGACAAGATAAGATGCCGTCATAATTGTAGTAAGCGGAGTGCGGTATTCGTGAGAAACGGTGGAGATAAAGCGTGTTTTGAGCGAGTTTAATTCTTGTTCTTTTTCTATTGCTATGTGGAGTTCAGTTACATCAACACCGCTACCGATATATCCGTGGAAAATATCGTCGTTGATAATTCTTGGGGTAGCTGTCAGCAGGACGTACCGATAACCTTCGGTTTTATTGATCAACCTAACAGTAACTTCAAATTTATCTTTTTTATTAAACGATTCATTGTATTTTTCAATAAATAGCGGCATATCTTGTTCGTAGATAAATTCTTGCCAGTTATCGTTAAGACCGCTAATTATTTCTTTGCCGGTAAATTCAATCCAGGTTTTGTTTGTATATGTTATGCGTCCGGTATAATCATTCATCCAGATAAGCACGGGTGCCGAATCTGCCATCAAACGGAAGCGCTGCTCGCTTTCGCGAATTTCGTTTTCTATTCGCATACGCTCTTCAACTTGTGCGATAAGTTCCTCGTTTGCCTGGCGAAGCTGGATAGTGCGCTGCTCGACGCGTTCTTCGAGCAGTTCATTTGCTTTGATGAGCTCTTCCTGATATCTCTTTTGGGCGATAGCCATAGCGATTTGGTTCGAAACAAAACTAAGTATGTTTTTATGTTCGTTTGAGTAGCGTATACCTTCGGTGTAGGACTGCACAACTATCGCGCCGATGACTTCATCACCTACTTTCAGTGGCACACCGAGCCAGTCTATCGATGGAGCGCCGATACTTTCGACCACTCCTTTCTCGACTAAGTTATAGAATTCGTCTGGGTCTACCAGCCAAGCTTTGCCAGTATCAATCACGAGTTCGGTTAGTCCTTTGCCTCGTTTTCTCGGTGCTGGAGGTGGGTCGTATTCATCAACAAAATATGGATATTCGAACAAATCTTCTTCTTTATTATGCAGTGCTATGTAAAAATTCTGAGATGGCATCAAATCAGAAATTATGCCGTGGATTTTCTTGCATAGCGAGATAAAATCCGGTGTGCTGATTGCTGCATCTGATATTTGGAAGAGGGCATTGCGAAGTACTTCCTGATTTTTCTTTTCAGTAATATCACGTGAAATTGCAAGTATACATTTTTCACCGTTCAATTCAATTAATTTTGCAGAAACTTCAGCATAAAATAATTCTCCGTTCTTTTTTCTCATCTCAACATTTTCGAGAAATGCTTCATTCTCCTTTTCAAGTATTTCGACTAATTCGTTGCGTTGTGAAACATTGTTCCAAACTTTTTTTGCTGTATAGTCTGGATTTAATAAAATTTCTTTACGTTCTTGCACTCCAAGCATCTTCAATGCACTGCGGTTAACTTCCAAAAACATTCCGTCGCTTACTCTTGTAATAGAAACTCCATCGGGCGAAGTGTTGAAAATATTGAAGAATTTTTGTTCTGATTCTTTGATTTTTCTGAAATATGCATTCTTATCCGTGTTGTCAATTATTGCACAAAAAACAAAATCACCATCTTTTAATTTAACTACTGAGGCCGAAACAGAAACTTCTCGTATTTCGCCAGATTTTGTATTCTGAATAAGATCATAAGTGACAGATTTTTTTTCTTTTAGTTCAAAAATGCATTTTTCTATTTTTTGTTCATCATTTTTTGAAAGATCAATTATTCTCAACTGTAAAAATTCGTTCTTAGAATACCCATAAAAATTTTCTGCGGCTATGTTTATGTCGATGATTTTTAAGTTCCTTGGGTCAAAAATAATCATCGGAAGTTGTGTGTTCTCAAAAATACTTCTCAGAATTTCTTCTGAGCGAACAATTTGCTCCATTAGTTTTTCTTTTTCGGTAACATCTCGCATTATAGCAAAAACATACTCATTTTTCTCAAACTCAAAATAGAAAATATTGCCTTCAACTATCAAGTATGAACCGTCTTTTCGTCTTTGCAAAGTTCTATGATGGTTGAATTTGCCTTGCTTTATAAGTCCACAGTAAGTTTCTTGCCATTCGTCAACTTTAAATGTGCTATCTATATCTTTTATAGTCATTTCAAGCATTTCATCTTTCGAATAACCCAAATTTTGAGAAACAGCATCATTTACGTAAATAAATCTGGAGCTTTTATCAATACCGAAAATCATATCTATAGAATGGTCGATTACAAATTGTGCCATTTTATTTTGCTGTTCTAATTGAAGGCGTTCGAGAAATTGCTTTTCGAGTTCTTGCGTTTTAGATTTAACTTGCTTTTTCAGTGAGTAGTTCCACAGGAAAAATAGTGCTATTAATACAAAAAGAGATATTAGAAAAGTAAGCCAGTATTTAGCAATAAATGGTTCTTTTTCATATAGAGTTTCTATATCTCCAAACCATTTATTGTAAATTTGGAGATAGCGACCATTGTGTTGTATTAAATTAAGTCCTTCGTTAATTTTCTGGATAAGTTCGATATTGTCTTTGTGAGTGCTGAAGGTATATTTATTGCTAAATACGACAATATTTGAGGAAACGAGCAAATCGTGCATATTAATTTTATTTGAATAATATGCCATAAATTTTGGGAGGACTGCGTAATTATAGCCTTCTTTGATCATTAATTCGATAGCTTGCATTGGATTATCTACTGTAACAATTTCAGCATCGGGGGCTATTTTTTGGAATAGTTGCTGAACTAATGGGCTAACTTCAACTAATACTTTTTGCCCTTTCAAATCTTTTGTAGTTGTTACTGGTGGTGCGTCTTTGCGGTAGAATATGTTCTCAGTAACATTAATAATCGAATTCGATAGTATATATTTCTCTGCCCTTTCATCTGAGTAATACATACAGATTATGTCAAATTTGCCTTCTTCGAACTGCTTTAGTGCTTCGCCCCATTGCATCGATTGCATTTCGATTTTTATGCCTACTTCTTTAGAAATTTCTTTTAGTATATCTATTAAAAAGCCTTTGCTTACATCCTGTTCAGCAAATTCATAAGGGAAATACCCGTAATCAAATACCGCTCTGTAAACTTTTTCTGATTTTGCCTGATTAATAAATATTAATAAAAATACAAGTCCAAAAACAGTAAAGAAACGCTTCAATTTATGTCTCAAATAATAT
>CALGXJ010000025.1 GCA_937936035.1 Eximiradius proteiniborus | reverse complement strand
GTAAATTTGCGTCAAAAAAGTAGTATGAAAAGATATATTTACATAGGGATAATATTTTTTCTGCTTTTCAGTTGTATTCAGGAGAGCAGAGCGGACATTATTAAAATAAATGTTGAGGGTGGCATTTCTCCTGCTACAACTCTATATATAAAAAATTCTATCGAATATGCAGAAGAAAAAAAAGCAGAAGCATTGATAATAAGGCTAAATACGCCCGGCGGACTGCTTGATGCAACGCGCGATATAGTGCAGGAAATTATGGGAGCAAATGTTCCGGTAGTGGTATGGATTGCTCCATCTGGAGCGAGAGCTGGTTCGGCTGGTGTATTTATTACTCTTGCGGCACATATAGCAGCGATGGCACCGGGAACAAACATTGGAGCAGCTCATCCGGTCGGGATGGGCGGCGAAAAAATTGATTCGACAATGAACGAAAAGATAACAAACGATGCCGCTGCATTCATACGTTCAATTGCAAATGAACGCAATAAGAACATTGACTGGGCTGAACGAACTGTACGTGAAAGCATATCAGCAACAGAGAAAGAAGCGTTGCTTGCTGATGCAATTGATTTTATTGCTCCTAATATTGATAGTTTAATTGTATTAATAGATGGATTTGAAGTTAAGATTGCAACTGGAAAGAAAATTATTTCAACAAAAGGGGCAAAAGTAGTAGAACGTCGGATGACGTGGCGGGAAAGCCTTCTGTTCTGGCTTGCAAATCCCAATATTGCTTATATTTTGCTGATGATTGGCATATATGGATTGCTTTTTGAGTTCTGGAGCCCCGGGGCAATGTTTCCCGGCATATTGGGGGCAATATCGCTTATGATTGCCCTGTATGCAATGCAAATGTTGCCTATTAATTATGCCGGGATAGGATTAATCATAATTGCAATTATCTTATTTATTCTCGAAATTAAAGTAGTGAGTTATGGTTTGCTCACTATTGCGGGAATTTTGTCGCTGGCAATTGGTTCAATTATGTTGATAGATGCACCAAATGAAATTATGGATATTTCAATGAATTTAATAATTACGGTTGTGATAATTACAACTTTGTTGTTCCTCGTTTTGATTGTTTTCGGTATTAAAGCACAAACACGCCGGGCAGTAACAGGCGATTTGGCTTTAATCGGACTACGAGGCACAGCAATAAGTGACATTTCTCCGACAGAAAAAGGACAAGTGAAGGTCTCTGGTGAGATTTGGAAAGCGGTATCTGATGAGGAAATAAAAAAAGGTGAGGAAATTGTCGTGCAAAATGTTCAGAACTTTGAGCTAAAAGTGCGCAAATACATTGCGTGATATTTTCTTGCCAACTATTTGTCCAAGATTATTTTCCTTGTATATTTCAGTAATATAGGCAAAAGCGTCTACCTGATCATCGTGTTTGCTTTCCGGAAATTGAGTGAGTTCCTGCTCGAAATCATTTAACCAATCAGCATAATCAGGAAAAAAGATACGACCGGCTTCGAGCATTGCTGCGATAGGAATTGCACGGGTGAACTTATCGGAGTAAGGCTTTATTTCTTTTACAGGGATGCCAATAGCAGACGCCTGATGAACCAAAGCAGATTGATATTGGATTGCTTCGATGCCCCAAAGCCGAACGTTGTATTTTATTGATAAATTTTTTATTATTTCTACGTGTTTTGTTGGAAGGCAACGAACACGGAAAACCTCTCTTATCAGTATTGAATTATCGCAAGTAACCGAAAAGACCAAGAATACGCTCCAGTCAGCATTATGGTTGGTGGAAACTGCTAAATCGGCGGTTGCAAAATTTATACATTCTGCTAAATTAACGGAGTGCCCATCAACAAGAGCGTAGTTATCAGTTTGCTTGTAGTATTTGAAATGTTCGCGTTTGAACAGAGAATTAGCTTTGTCGGAAGGCTCTTGTTGATAAAGAGCATTGAACCAGTATGAACCGATTTGTTTTTTAATTTTCTCCAAAGTTTCGATAGGAAAGCGTTCAGCCCATAGTGCTTCTCCCGGATTTCTTCCGAGTGGGTCTGAATTAGTTGCAATAGCAGGAATTTTCACTAATTGCCATTCATTAGAATAATTTTCGAGCAGACGACCAACTAAATCTTGTTTATGCCAGCGTGTCATAATGATTATGCAAGAACCGCCGGGCTCGATACGGGTGTACGCAGTGGATACGAACCAATCCCAGATATTTTGTCGGATGGTTTCGCTATGGGCTTCTTCGGCGTTTTTGATAGGGTCGTCGATAATTAGTAAGTCTGCTCCTTTTCCCGTAAGTGCCCCACCGGCACCTGCCGTCATCATTGAACTTGTGTTCGAAAGCTCGAAGTAGTTTGAAGCAGATGCATTTTTTTTGAGAAAAACGCTGAAATAATCGCCGAAGTTTTCAATCAAATCACGCACTTTGCGTCCCCAGTATGCGGCAAAATTGGCTTCATAAGAGGCAAGAAGTAATCTTTTTCCGCTAAATGTGGTCAAATACCAAAGTGGGAAATACTTGGAGATAAGTTCGCTTTTGCCGTGCCGAGGTGGCAAGCATACTATTACCCGATGACCTTTGCTGAAGCTCATACGATAAAGAATATTGTCTATAAATTTAATATGAGGTGGAGTTTGATAAGCCCCATTGGTAATGATTTTTGCTAAAACAGCTGGCGAAAGTGCATATCTTTCGATTTTTCTCATACACACATCGTTTTTCGTCTAAAATAGGATAAATACGGGAACAGACTTAATAATTAATTTTAGAATTAGTTATAAAATGGGATTGTGGAAAAGTAAAAACTCGAAGAAGATTGTTGGAGTAAGTGGTGAAAAAACTTTCCAGCATCAGTTCGTTAATAATGTGTTGGATTTCATTTTGTGCTTGTTCGCTTATTGTATCACCTACTACAAATTGCTTTTGTGCAACAGGAAATTTCAAACTAGCCAATGTTTCAGCTACAGGTTCAAAAATTGATGTGCCAAAAGTCGTATTCAAAGAACGAATAAAAGAAAACAATGCCATTCTATCCCGACCAAGTAAACGGTAATGAAAGGGCATATTATTGCTTTCTGGTTTATATGATGAAAATTTATTTCTTAAACTTTCTTTAATGTTATTTTCAATCTTTTGTATTTGTTCACTTGTAAGGGGCATACTCATTTTTCCTTTAAGTGAAATATTGTTTCTGTATAAGGCGTGTCTCTATCTTTCTCTACTCTATTAAGTACAGGTCTTTTGAATTGATTGACAATTTTCATTCCAGCCAATTCAGCAATCTTAGGATAAAGATTATACTTATCGTTATAAGGATGTAGCCTGTGGACATGTTTTGTTCGTTCTGATTCCTTATATTGAACAAACGAAAGATGCCAATCAATATCCTCATCTAATTTTTCTTTCCACTGTTTTTCTTTAGAATAAGAATCATAATAAGCTTTTAATTCATCTATATCTATAAGAGGATTTCCGTTGTTTCCATATTTCTTTATTCTACCATATTGCAGTAGATACGATATATTTGAAGTAGTAACTTTGCGATTTAAATATTGAGAAGCCCATTCGCAAGCCTTTTTTAAATTAACCAATTTATTATCTTCGTCTGAATATAAAGTGAGTTGTTCCATTGCTTAACTTCCCATTTTTACTTTTTCCAGAGTATTTCTGCCATTGATATAATAAGATTCCTTTTCAAATGAGCGATTGCAACTAACGTTTTGTTTGTCGCAATCGGTATAAATTCATTAAATATAATAATTTTTTTTTCAATTTTTTAATAATTATCTTTGTAAACATTTTAAGTTGTATAAAAAAACAATAATTATACAACTAAAAAATTAATATTAAGAATAATTTGGAGTAAAGCAATGAAAATCTTGGTGTCTGATGGTATCGAAAAAATTGGGTCTGATATGCTGAAATCAGCTGGCTTCGAAGTAGTTGAGCAAAAACTAACACCAGAGGAATTACTCAAAGAAATCGAGAAATACGATGCAATAATTGTTCGCTCCGCGACAAAAGTAACCAAGGAAGTAATAGAAGCAGGGAAAAATCTGAAAGCAATTGCTCGCGGAGGAGTTGGATTGGATAATATTGACGTAGAATATGCAAAATCGAAAGGCATACCGGTGCTGAACACACCCGGCGCTTCTTCAATTTCGGTGGCAGAACTTGCAATTGCTCATATGTTTGCAGTGTGCCGCTTCCTAAATCAAAGCAATATAGAAATGCGTCAAGGCAGATGGCCAAAGAAAGAATATTCGAAAGGAATTGAACTTACAGGCAAAACACTTGGTTTGCTTGGATTCGGTAATATCGGCAAAGAAGTTGCTAAAAGAGCAATTGGTCTTGGAATGACAGTAGTGGCTCACGACCCATTTGTTGCTCAAACTGATATGAATGTCCGACTTGTAAGCAAAGAAGAAGTAATAAAACAATCTGATATAATTTCATTGCATATGCCACTAATCAAAGGCGAAGGTCCCGCAGTAGGCGAGAAAGAAATTGAAATGATGAAGGAAGGTGTAATAATAATCAATTGTGCACGTGGCGGAGTTGTTTCCGAAAAAGCATTGCTCGAAGGCTTGAACTCCGGCAAAGTGGCAGCTGCTGGAATAGATGTGTTCGAAAACGAACCACCAACAGAAGCACAAGCAGCGCTTATCAATCATCCAAGAGTATCTGTTACACCACATATTGGAGCTTCCACAGTAGAAGCACAAAACAGAGTTGGCGAAGAAATCGCTCAAAAAGTTATTGATGTTTTGAAAAAATAATTGTTAATAAAATTTAGGTAGAAAAAATGGCTGTATTCCGTCCTTTCCAAGCATTTAGACCAAAACCAGAACTTGCTGCCGAAGTAGCAGCAAAGCCCTATGATGTGCTGAATTCAGACGAAGCAAGGGAAGAAGCAAAAGGGCATCCGCTTTCTTTTCTTCACGTGGGCAAGCCTGAAATTGATTTGGACCCATCAATTGATTTATACGACCCTCGTGTTTACGAAAAAGGTAAAGAAAACTTACAAAAATTGATACGCGATGGTGTGTTGGTAAAAGATAGCGAACCTTTTTATTATATTTATGCTCAAACTATGTTCGACAGAACGCAGTACGGGTTGGTTGGGTGCGCTTCGGTAGATGACTACTGGAATGATGTAATTTTGAAACACGAAAAAACACGTAAAGATAAAGAAGAGGACCGTTGCCAGCATGTTCGCGTTACTAATGCACACACGGGACCAATTTTCCTTACTTACAAAGACAAAGCAGAAATTGATGAAATAGTTAATAGATACATCGAGCAGAAGCCTAACACAGATATTATAACAGTTGATGGTATTCGCCACCAGGTGTGGGTAATATCGGATAAGAACGATATTGCGAAAATTCGCGAACTGCTCGCTGGTATTGATAAATTCTATGTTGCAGATGGACACCACCGTTCGGCTGCGGCAGCAATTGTTGGGCGTGAGCGTCAGCAAGCCAATCCAAATCATACAGGTGAAGAAGAATATAATTTCTTCCTTGCAGTACTATTCCCGGCAAGCCATTTATACATTATGGACTACAACCGCCTTGTAAAAGATTTGAACGGACATTCGAAAGAGGAATTTCTTGCGAAACTCGAAGATTTGTTTGTAATTAACAAGGTGGAAGGACAATTTGCTCCGAAGAAAAAAGGACAAATGGGGATGTATCTCGATGGGCAATGGTATAGCCTTGATGCAAAAGACAATCTGTTCCATCCGGAAGATCCAGTTGAAAATCTAGACGTTTCGATTTTGCAACATCAGGTATTAGAACCGATTTTAGGGATCGACGACCCACGTACAAGCAAACGCATTGATTTTGTCGGTGGGATTCGTGGTCTGGGCGAATTGGAACGCCGGGTAAATTCAGGCGAAATGGCAGTAGCATTCTCAATGTATCCAACATCAATAGAAGAACTTATGGCTATTGCTGATGCAGGCAAAATTATGCCTCCGAAATCGACCTGGTTCGAACCTAAATTGCGAGATGGACTGTTTGTGCATTTCTTAGATTAAGACAAAAGCGAAATATATTAAAAAAAGGTTGCCCTGCAAAGGCAACCTTTTTTATTCTAAATAAATTAGAAATATCACACTTTGACAGTGCTTTCTTTGCGTAATTGTCTCAGTTTTTCGAAAAGAGATTTTTCTTCGTCAGTAAGATTTTTGGGAACTTTAATCTGAACGTTAAGGAATAAATCGCCGCGGTTGCCTTCTGAGTTGTATTTCGGCATACCCAGTCCATTAAGTTTAAGGATTTTGCCGGAACTTGTCCCAGGTGGGATAGTAACTTTAACCATACCGCTGAAAGTTTTAATTTTTGCGGAACCACCCAAAACAGCAGTAAATAAATCAATAGGCAGATTTAAATACAGGTCGTCGCCGCGACGCTCAACTTTGTTGTGTGGCAAAACTTTCACTTTAACAATCAAATCGCCTTTCTGCCCACCATAATTACCGTCGTTGCCCTGCCCGGAAATTTTCATAACCTGTCCGTCGGCAATGCCGGGCTTAAATTTAACCTCAATCTTTTTACCGTTTGCTTGTATTTGTCGGGTTGTTCCGCTGAATGCTTCTGCTAAGGTTAATTCGACTTCAACTTCAATATCTTCGCCACGTTGAGGAGGATATTTGAAACCTTGACGCGAGGAGAACCCCGAACCAAATATTCGTTCGAAAAAGTCGGATAGCCCACCACCAGAGGAGAAAAAGTCTCCAACAGTCTGGTAGGTGGAACGTGAGCGGCGTCCCGAAGATTGCTGAGCTTCGGCAAACCAGCTTGCCCAATCAAAATCGTCGTTCGAACCACCAGTTTGACGGTGGCGATTGAAGGAATTATTTAAATTATCATACTTTCGCCGTTTTTCAGGGTCCGAAAGCACCTGATAAGCTTCAGAAATTTCTTTAAACTTGTTTTCGGTATTGGGGTCGGATTTATTAGAATCAGGATGATACTGACGAGCAAGTTTGCGATATGCCTGCTTGATTTCGTCGGCAGTTGCCTGCTTATCAACCCCTAATATTTTATAATAATCTTTGAATTCCACTAAGATCACCTCCTTGTGATTTATTCTATAAGTATTTTGCCAGTCATTTCTTGAGGAATCGGAAGCTCCATAATCCTGAGAACTGTTGGAGCGACATCGGCTAAAATACCATCCTTTGCTGTTTTATATTCATCAGAAACAACAATAAACGGAACAGGATTAAGAGAATGAGCAGTATTTGGCGAACCATCTGGATTTTTTGCATAATCTGCGTTTCCGTGGTCAGCAAGAATTAGAACAGTATAATCGTTTTTTCGAGCAGTTTCAACGACTTCTTTCAGACAAGTATCAACCGATTCGACAGCTTTGCGAATTGCTTCGTAAACACCAGTATGCCCCACCATATCGCCATTTGCGAAATTCAAGCAAATAAAATCGTATTTCTGTGTGTTGAGTTGTTCGACAAGTGCATCTTTCACCTCGAACGCACTCATTTCGGGCTTCAAATCGTAAGTAGGCACCTTTGGCGAATGAATTAGTATTCTGTCTTCGTTTTCGAATACTTCCTCCCGCCCTCCGGAAAAGAAAAATGTAACGTGAGCATATTTTTCTGTTTCGGCAATTCTCAGCTGACGCAATCCTGCTTTGGAGATGACTTCGCCGAGAGTGTTCGAAACATTTTCTTTGTCGTAGATAACGCGAACGTTTTGGAAAGTGTCGTCGTAGCGCGTCATAGTGAGGTAATATAAATCAATTGTATGCATATCAAATTCGTGCATATCTTTTTGAGTGAGAGCAATTGTAATTTCGCGAAGTCTGTCTGTGCGGAAATTGAAACAGATAAATACATCGCCTTCCTGAACCACTGCAATAGGTTTGCCGCTATCATCGACGCAAACTATTGGCTTGATAAACTCATCGGTAACGCCTTCGTCGTATGATTCCTGAATAGCTTTGAGAATATCGGTAGCAGGTTTGCCAATTCCTTTTGTAATTAAATCGTAGCCTTGTTTGACACGTTCCCAGCGTTTATCTCTGTCCATTGTATAATATCGCCCGCAGAGCGAAGCAATTTTCCCGTTGGAATGTTTGAGATGATCGAGCAAATTTTTTACAAAGCCGTAGCCACTTCGAGGGTCGGTATCGCGTCCATCGGTTAATGCGTGAATAAAAACACGATCTAAATCATAGTCTTTGGTCATATCGCACAATTTGTAAAGGTGCTTGTCGAGAGAGTGAACCCCACCATCGGAAACAAGACCGAGGAAATGAACAGCCTTGTTGTTTTCCTTCGCATACTTAAATGCTTCGACAAGAACAGGATTTCTGTCGATTTTACCTTCGCGAATTTCTTTATTAATTTTCACTAAGTCCTGATAAACAATACGCCCAGCTCCAATATTCAGGTGTCCAACTTCGGAATTGCCCATTTGCCCATCTGGAAGTCCTACATTTTCACCACAAGTGAGCAATTTTGAGTTTGGATATGTTGCAGTTAATTTATCCCAATAGGGTGTATTGGCAATACTGATAACGTCGGATTGGCTTCCATCGCCAATGCCCCAACCGTCTAAAATAGCCAATAATACTTTTTTTTTCATCTTATTCCCAAATTATTATTTAGTATTCAATAAGAAAAAGACGATTTTCTAAACTATTAATTTTCAATAATTATTGTTAATTTGAAAAGATTATTTAGGCAGATTTCAATGAAAATTGGGTATCTATCATATTTCAATTCCAAAGACGTTCGTGCGTGGTCGGGTTCTATCTATTTCATACGTCGTGAGCTTGAAAAAAAAGGAGTGGAAATTGTTCCAATTGATAATCTTGGAAGTGTCCTTGATGAAATATATAAAGTTAAGTCGTTATATTATAAAGCAAGGGGGAAAAATCATCATCGGATTCGTGAGCGACGAATAATGCAAAGAGCCGCAGAAAAAGCTGCAAGGCTTATCGAAAAACACCGACCCGATGTGCTTCTAAGTCTTGGTTCGCTGGAACTTTCGATGTTAAATTGCGATTTGCCAGCTACTTTTTGGACTGATGGCACTTTTCGCCAGCTTGTCGACTACTATCCTGAATATTCGAATTTATCGCCGACTACTTTGCGAGAAGGCGAGTATTTAGAAGAGCAGAGTATTAATCGTGCTACTCGAATGTTTTTCGCTTCTGAATGGGCTGCCGGTGGAGCAATAAACTACTATTCTGCAGATGAGAGAAAGGTGAAAGTATTACCATTTGGAGCAAATTTGTATAATCCACCAACGGAGGAAGAAGTAGCAGATTTTATTGAGAGAAAAAATTTTAATACCATTGAGTTGCTTTTTGTAGGAGTGGCATTCGAGCGAAAAGGTGGCAATACGGCTTTGGAAATAGCTCGCAAAATTAAGCAAAAAGGTCGCAAGGTGAGGCTTCATATAATCGGTTGCAATCCAGAAATTAATGAAGGCAATGATTTCGTAAAAATTTACGGGTTTCTGAACAAAGCTCGTCCAGATGATATGAAAACAATTGAGGAGTTGTATCGGAAAGCACATTTTTTTGTGATGCCATCGCTTGCTGAGTGCTACGGGATAGTTTTTTGTGAAGCAAACGCTTACGGGCTACCGGTTGTAGGAGCAAACAATGGCGGTATGCCAACGATAATAAAACATAATACAAATGGTTTTTTGTTTGATTATTCGAATTATGACCAAAGCCTTGAAGAAATTGCAGACGAATTAATTGAGATTGGAGAAAATCGGAAAGTTTACGAAGAAGCGGCAAAAAAATCACGGAATGAGTATAAAATGCGTTTGAACTGGGAGGTATCGGTCGGGGAATTGATAAGCGAACTAAGCAAAATCAGCAAATAAAAAAGGCTGCTCGGGGAGAGCAGCCTTTTGAAAATTTAAGGACAGGATTAATCATTCATTTCGTGTGATAATTTCTTTTGACGACGAGCGGCTTTAATACGCGACATGCGTTTTTCGACCGAAGGCTTCACATAAGCTGTTCTTTTTTTGAACTCGCGAAGTATACCAGAGCGCTCATATTTTTTCTTGAAGCGTTTTAAAGCGCGGTCGATATTTTCGTTAGTTTGAAGAGTTACGCCTATCACTGCTATTTTTCACCTACCTTTCGCGCAGAATTAATTAAGTTCAACATATTTATGATAATTTTTCAATAAGACGTTTTTCGTTATTCTTTTCAAATTGAACAATAATTGAATGGCCACCGTTGCTAGTAACTTCCTTTTTACGAACAATTCCGACATCCTGCCACACTTCGTGATAAATCACATCGCCAATTTTATACTCATTTTTTGGGGTGTAGGTTTTAGCGTCTTCGCGTGTAATGTGAATAACGGCTTTAGACTTATCTTGGTCCTGTTCTATTGCATCCAAATTAACAAGTTGAGAGTGGCGGCTTCGGGTGCATCTTGCCCATTGCTGGCGTCCATTTTCGGTTTCGATTGGCTCGCCGATGAGCTCGTGCTTGGTTTCTTTCATTAAAAAGGGTGAGTATAGAGTAATGTACTTAGCTCTACGAGACCTTCTTTTTATGGCCATATTAAATCTCATTATGAAAAAGAACAAAAATTATATACAAAAATACGAAAAAATTTGTTAAAAATCAAAAAAGATATTATAATGCAAAATTGTATTGCATATAACAGAAAAAAATATTTCGTTTTTCTTGTTTAACTTATTAGCCCTAATTCACGTCCAACTTCAGCAAACACTTCTAAAATTTTGTCTAAATGTTCTTTCTCGTGAGAAGCCATATAAGAAGTTCTCATCATACTCATATTAGGAGGGACACCGGGCGGAATAAACGCATTGACAAAGACGCCTTTGTCGAAAAGTTTGCGCCAGAAAACGAATGCTATTTCTACTTGTCCAACGATTACAGGGACGATAGCAGTTTTGCTTTCAACAATATGGAAGCCTAATTGCTTGAAGCCCGCCCGCATATAATTTGCATTCCAGATTAATTTATCGACAAGCTCTGGTTGCTCTTCCAAAATATCGAGAGCAGCAAGGGTTGCCGCACAGGACGCAGGAGTTGGGCTGGCGCTGAAAATAATAGCAGGGGAATTATGTTTCAGGTAGTTGATTACGCGTTCGGGTCCGCCGACAAATCCGCCAAGAGAAGCGAAAGTTTTCGAGAATGTTCCCATTACAAGATTTTGCTTGACATCCATTCCGAAGTAGCTGTGAGTGCCACGTCCGCCAGTGCCAATCACACCGGTTGAATGAGCGTCGTCGACAAGTACACGGGCTCCGTATTTTTCGGCAATTGCTGCTAATTCAGGAAGATTAACAATTTCACCGGTAACAGAAAAAACACCATCGGTAACGATAAATCTGCCGGCGCTGTCGGGAATAGATTGAAGCACTCTCTCCAAATCTTCCATATCGTTGTGTTTGTATCGCTTGAATTCGGCAAAAGCACCTTTTGCCATCATTGCACCGCTTACAATACAAGCGTGATTTTCTTTGTCTGAAATAATCACATCGCCTTTTTGAGCAATTGTAGAGATAATACCAAGAGCAGTTTGAAAGCCCGTGCTGAAGAGAAGAACGGCTTCGGTTCCAAGGAATTTAGCCAGTCTTGCTTCGAGTTCGTTATGCAAATCGAGTGTACCAGTCAGATATCGCGAGCCGGAGCAACCGGTTCCATATTTATTAATTGCGTTGTGGGCAGCTTCCTTTACTTTCGGGTGTGCAGTAAGACCTAAATAATTGTTCGAACCAGCCATAATCATTTTTTTGCCATAGACAGAAACAACTGGTCCTTCGTTTTCTTCGATAGCGTGGAAATACGGGTATAGTCCTTGGGCTTTTACTTCATCAGCACGAGTAAAGGCAAAACACTTTTCAAAAACGTCCACAGTTTGTCCTTTATGTTAGTTAATTATTCTCACAAAACATACAAAGATATGAAAAAATAAAAACTTAAAA
>CALGXJ010000024.1 GCA_937936035.1 Eximiradius proteiniborus | reverse complement strand
TTGTAATAATCGTAAATACTTTTATGGGAAAAGGCGTTTCATTTATGCACGATAGTTTTAAATGGCACGGCAACCCACCAAATGAAGAGCAAGCCATTAAGGCTCTTGAAGAATTAGGTGAAATTGTAGAATTAATTTAGTTTAATCGAAGGTAATTATATGAAACAATACGAAATAAAAGGGAATAAGCCTACACGTCATGGTTTTGGCGAGGGGTTAGTTGAACTCGGAGAACGTTATGATAATGTAGTTGTTCTCGGAACTGATGTCACTGGAAGTGTTTTAACTTCATTTTTCAAAGAAAAATTTCCTGACAGATTTTTTTCAATAGGAATAGCAGAACAAAACGCAACAACAATTGCAGCAGGATTGGCTCTTTCCGGGAAAATTCCATTTTTTGCAAGCTATAGTGCATTTACTGCATTTAGAAATTCTGATATGCTAAGAATTTCAGTAGCATATAATAAGGCTAACGTAAAAATTGGGGGTGGTCATTCAGGAATCACAGTTGGACCTGATGGAGCTACTCACCAAGCGCTTGAAGAAATTTCATTTATGCGCACACTTCCCAATATGACAGTCGTTGTCCCAGCTGATTATGAAGAGGCAAAAAAAGCAACAATATCAATAGGTGAGCTGGTCGGTCCTGCATTCATCAGGTTTGGTCGTTCGCCAGTTCCAATGTTTACAGACAAAGAATCGCGCTTTGAATTAGGTAAGGTAAATGTGCTAAGCGAAGGGAACGATGTAGCTATTATTGCTTGTGGTATTATGGTTTGGCAGTCTATTTTGGCAGCTGAGGAGTTATATAAGCGAAAAGGAATTCAAGCTCGGGTAATAAATTGTCATACAATCAAACCTATAGATGTTAATGCAATTGTAGATGCAGCATTTGAATGTGGTGCAGTTGTAACAGCAGAGGAGCATCAGGTTTATGGAGGTCTCGGCGGTGCTGTCGCTGAAGTCTTAGCGAAGAACTGCCCTGTGCCAATTGAATTTGTTGGAGTAAAGGATACCTTCGGAGGAAGTGGTGAACCAGATGAATTAATGGAAAAATTCGGGCTAACGTGGCGTGAGATTTATGCATCTGCATTGCTTGCAATTGATAGGCGAGACACAAATTCAAAGTCTTATTTCAACGTAAAAGATGTAGCTCACTTCAACGAATAATTCATATGCATAAAATCAAAATAAAAGAAACAATTGTAAAAAGAGTAAGTGAATATGCTGAAGAATTTGGAATTGAAGTATATACTGTCGGCGGATATGTAAGAGATGTTCTGCTAAATCGCAAGCGAAAAGACATTGATTTTACAGTTGTTGGCGATTCGATAGCTTTTTCAAAATTTGTTGGCGAAAAGTTAAAACGAGAACCAATTGTATTCGAACGATTTAGAACTGCTATGATTCCCTATCGCGGGTATCAACTTGAATTTGTAGGAACAAGAAAAGAAGAATATCTTCCAAATTCCCGAAAGCCAATTGTTAGTATCGGCACATTAGAAGATGATCTTAGAAGACGAGATTTTACAATTAATGCATTGGCAGCGAACCTATCAAAAGAGAGCTTTGGCGAAGTCATAGATATTTTCAATGGTTTAGACGATCTGAAAAATAAAATTCTTCGGACACCATTAGACCCTTACACAACCTATTCAGACGACCCGTTAAGAATGATGAGAGCCGCAAGATTTTCAGCCCAGCTTGAATTTCAACTACATCAGAGTTCTGTTGAAGCTATTATGCAAATGGCAGACAGAATAAAAATCATCTCACAAGAGAGAATAACTGACGAATTTTTGAAAATATTATCCACGAACAAACCAAGTATTGGACTATTAATACTTAAAAATACTGGACTACTGAAGTATATTTTCCCTGAATTGGATAACCTAAGCGGAGTTGAAATTATTGAAGAAGGTCGGAAACAATACAAACACAAGGACGTGTTTTTGCATTCGCTAAAAGTACTTGACAACGTTTCACTTGTTAGCGACAAACTATGGTTACGTTTCGCCGCTCTTACTCACGATATTGGTAAATATAAAACTAAGCGGATTACTCCAAACGGTTGGTCTTTTCACGGACACGAGGAGCTTGGAGCAAAGATAATGCCCAATATTTTCCGACGGATGAGATTCCCACTCGACAATCTTGAATATGTTCAGAAATTAATCCGCCTTCATCAGCGTCCTATGCAGTTAGTAGACGAAATAGTAACAGATTCTGCAATAAGGCGGCTTGCTTTTCAAGCTGGAGATGCACTCGAAGATTTATTTATCCTTTGTAAAGCAGATATAACAACTAAAAATCCTTATTTAGAAGCTCAGTATTTAAATAATTACGATATTGTAGCTCAAAAAGTATTAGAAGTTCAGGAAAAGGATAAACTTCGGGAATTTCAGTCGCCTGTACGGGGTGAAGAGATAATGAGAATTTGCAATTTACCTCCAAGCAAACCAGTAGGAATTATCAAAGGCAAAATAGAAGATGCTATATTAGATGGAATAATACCTAATGAATACGAAGCTGCATTAAACTATTTTTTAGAAAACAAGGATAAATGGATTAGCGAAATTGGACAAGAAGAATTCAGTAAAATCAGGTATTAGTTAACCGGAAGATTAGTTCTATGGTTGTTCCATTTTTTGAAGGATAGAATTTAGCATCATCGAGAAGAGATCTGATTAGAAAAATACCCCTGCCGTTTTCTTTAAGTAAATTGTCGGATTCTCTTGGGTCAGCCACCGAAGCTAAATCAAAACCTTCGCCTTCATCTTTAACGCTAATTTTCATTACAGTGTCGTTGCAAAGAATTTCCAATTCGACAATTTTTTCCGGGTTTAATTTATTACCGTGGATAATTGCATTATTGAAAGCTTCTGAAAGAGCAATCAACAGATTGTAGAATCTATCATCAGGTATTGAGTATTTTTGTTTAATCTCTGTAAGCAATGGCTCCACTTTTGTCATTGAAGCCTTTTCGCTGCGAAAGATAACTACCTTACAATAATTACAGTTTTCCATACTTTACAATAAGTAGTTCGTTTGAAGAAACAAATTTGCAATAGAGTTGATTTTATTATCTTTATAATATCTATATTCATACCAACCTGAAATATTGACGAATAATTTTTCAATAAATTGAATAGATATATTTATTTCCGGACCAAAACTACTTTGTGAAATATTTGTTGAACTTAGTTGTGATAAACGGTTTAGTTTAATTTGAGTTAATGAATAACCCCTCCCTCCTACTCCAAATTTTGCATTATCATTAGCAAATTTCGTATAGAAAATAAAATTGATAAAAAGCTCCGAATATGCGAGTTGTGGAAGTTCCGCGAAAGTGCCCCAATACAATATTCCTCTTTCGTTGTATTTATAGAAAATTTTGCTCTCTGCGAGAAATTCTTTTGCAAAAAAAATTTTTATGCTGTCACTATATGAAATTTGTCGAAAAGAAAGGCTTTTACTTGCATTAGGAAGTTTGTCGAAATCATAAACTGTATAATTCGCAATTACTTCGAATTGCGGTTTAATCTGGAAATATCGAGAAGAATGCTCAAAAGAAGGGGAAAATCTAATTATACTGTTCCAGTTGTTCAAAGCTGATCGCTGTGATTTTAAGAATACAAGATGAGTTGCAGAAATATCAAAATTCAAATTTAATTTAGAATGATTACTAATTAGCAACGTATAGAATAAACTTGAAGTTAAAGAAAGCTCGTCTCTATCATCGTAATTAAATTCACTCGGAGTATCATAGCGGGTAATTGAAGATGAAAAATTCAGTCCCAAGAGATTTTTCTCTGAAATTTTCCAAATTGTAGAAGAAGAAAAACGAAAATTTGTGTTAATGTTATCTTTTTGTTTTTCGTAATTCATTAGCACTGAAAAATCAGAATTATTCAATTTTAATTTATTTTCTAAATAGTTATTTTCAGCTCTTCGCTGTAAGAAAAACGTAAAATTTTGCTTTATAAACAAAAAATCAATATTATTTTCTAAACTGATAGAAATATTATCAATTTCAAATTTTCTATTTGTAAAGGAATAACTGTTGCCTTGAATTCCTCGGTTGAAAAATCTCATAATTGAGGAACGTTCCCAAGAAAGTGATAATGATTGAGAAAAAAAGTTTGTTATTGAATATGCAACCAAAAGCTGATTTTGCAGTTTTGATTCGTCTCTTGTTTCAATAGAGGGTAAACTCTGGGAGGTAAAGTAACCAAAATCTCGTTTTATTTGCTTGTAATTAGAAATAATTTTAAAATGATTATTATTATCATAGGTTTTGAAAATATTCAGGTTAAGCAGAAAATCCTTATGTTTTCGACCGTCCTCTAAATTCAATAATTCTCCAAACCCTTCAGAAGCAACAGAAAACTCATCAAAATCAAGTTGAGAAAGATTATAACGAAAATTAAATATGTTTCCATAAGAATCAAAAAGCTGATGTTTATTCTTTTCTATTCCATAAGTTGAATTAACTGAGAATTGAGAGGCGCTGTACTCTAATCCAAATGAAGTATTAGTTCGTTGGTATATATTAACAAAAGAACGTTTATCTGAATTGCTTAAATAATTTGAAACTGAAACGATTTGGAAACTATCAATGATATTTTTTTTATAAGTAAAATTAAAGTTTTCGTCATCCCGAAAATATTTTTTTATATATGCATTACTATTTCCTGCATAATTTTGATTAATCTCAAACTGTCCCCATTTTGAATTAGTGGTAAAATTGCAATTGAACAAAAACGAATAGTTATCAAGATTCTTTTGCAAGCTATAATTAAGAGCGTTTTGAGAAAACGAGGATAAGGAATTGAAACACAATAAAAAAATAATAAAGAAATATTTACAAGGTAGTTTCATCGCTTTTAAAATTACATTTACGGCGATATTCAATAACAAGAGCAATAATTTCGTGTGAGTTTTCTTTGACTAAAATTTTTTTTCCGCTTTTCAAGCTGATGATAGAATCGTGAGAAGTTTCGATAGTTTCTATTTCATCGGCATTAACGGTGATTTTGTTTCCATCAATTTTGGTTAGAATAATCATAGCTTCTCCTTTAAACAACGAATAAAAGAAGAGAAAGAGCCATAACAAACATTCCTGCAACAAGACCATAGATTGATTTGTGTCCTGTGTCGTATTCGCGGGCAGTTGGAAGAAGTTCGTCGATTGAAATAAACACCATAATGCCGGCAACGGCAGCAAAAACAAAACCGAAAGTTGAATCATCCAAAATTGCTCTAAGAAGAAAGAAGCCTACTATAGCACCAACAGGTTCAGCCAATCCAGAAGTAAAAGAATACCAAAATGCTTTTTTGCGGCTTTGAGTAGAAAAATACATCGGAACAGAAACAGCAATACCTTCGGGAATATTATGAATAGCAATTGCAACAGCAATTGAGATACCGAGTTTTGGTTCAGTCAGAGCAGCAGTGAAAGTGGCAATACCTTCGGGAAAGTTATGGATACCAATTGCAAGAGCAGTAAGAACACCCATACGTTTTAGTTTTATTGATTTTTCGGCATCATCATTCATCTCTTCAACGGTTCTTGCCTCGTGCGGATTTTCGTAAGAAGGAATCAATCTATCAATTATTAATATCACTAAAATGCCAATAAAAAAGCCTATAACAGTATAGACATAACCAAGTGAATCACCGAAATGCAAAGACAATGAACTCTTAGCTTTTGCAAAAATTTCAACTAAAGAAACATAAATCATCACACCAGCAGAAAAACCAAGCGAAATCGAAAGAAAGCTTTTATTAGTAGTTTTTGCAAAAAAAGCAATAGCACTTCCAATACCAGTCGAAAGTCCGGCTAGGGTGGTTAAAATAAAAGCGAGCAAAAGATTTTCAGTCATAATCACCTAACTGTATCTTTGATAATTGAATTACGCAAAGAATCCAATAAAGCTCTAAAATTATCTGAATTTTTGACTAACTCAAAAAAATCTTTTCGAAATGTAGGCTCATCATAATCATATTTTTTTAATATTTGCGATACTTTTTGGTTAGCTTCGGTTGAATCAGTTATTGTTTCTCTTACAAGAAGAATTTCTTTGTATGCATTTAGAAATTTTTCCTGTTTTACTTTGCTATCAGAACAGGAGGAGAAAAGCAACAAACCTAAAATAACAGAAGTAAATACCAGAATATTTCGCATAAGGGCTTACTTTTTGTCCAACAAAGATTTTATTTGATTTTGCGCTTTTTTCAAAGCGGTAAATGCATCAACTTTGTCATAAAGCACTTCAACGACAGCATTTTCAATGATTTCTTCGATTTCGAGCCAATTAGGGTGAACAGGAGTCATTCGAGCAGATATAAGCTGTTCGGCGAATGCTTTTTTACTTTCAGAATTAATAAGAGCTTCGTTTTTGAAATAGTTTTTATCAGCAGGAAATCCAGCTTCATTAACTTTTTTGCAAAATTCTACAGAATTTTTGCCATCAGTTAAAAATTTGATTAGTTCTGCTGCGAGAGGAAAATTTTTGGTTTTATTATTAATTGCAAGGTATTCCCCACCAGCAAAAGAAACGCCTGAATTATTCTGATAAGCCGGAATAGAAGAAATACCATAGTTTAATTTTGGATTTTCATTTTGAATTTTTTGAATAAGCCATGCACCAGAAATCCAGAAAGCAATATTTCCTTGAACAAAGGCAGCATCCAACTGACGTTGAGTTTCTATCATACCAAATTTAGATAATTCTTTATAAAAGCTCAGAGCAGAAGCATTTTGCGGGCTTGCAAGAATTAATTCTCCATTTTTGGAAAAAACATCTCCACCAAAAGTCCAGAAAAAAGTTAATATTTTTTTGTATAAGCGGTGTGGGTCGGCTCCATTAGATCCAAAACCATAAATATCATTGCCTAAATGAACAGCACGAGCCATTTCAAGAAGTTCAGACATTGTCGAGGGAGGATTGCCGTCTCTTCCGGCTTTATTCAGTAGTTCTCTATTGAAAAATAACACACGGGTATCAACTACCCAAGGAATCGCATACAAATTATTATTCCAATACGAAGGTTCTGTACTAAATGGAATAAATTTATCTATTGAAAAACTGTCTGCATTCAAAGGTTTCAAAACATTAGATGAAGAAAACTGAGCAACCCAGTCTGAACCAAGTTCGAGCACATCGGGTGCTGTGCCACTATTGAAAGCGGCAATAAGTTTAGTTTTTCCGTCGTTCCAGCTTAGTTCGGTAAGTTCCACTTTACAATTATATTTCTTCTCGAATTGAGAAATTAATTCCAATAAAGCTTGTTTTTGATTAGGTTCGCTCCAAAAATGCCAAAATTTAATTGTATTGTTTTCATTATTTTTCGAGCAGCTAAATAATAGAAATAAAGCAATAAAAACAATCAGAATCCTTTTCATTTAGAAACCTCTTTGTTGAAATTAATGTCTATTGAATTTTTTATTTTTTGGAACATTTCTTCATAAAGGAAAAATTCATCTTCTGGTGCTTGAAAATTAATAAAGAAAATTTTTTCATTTTGAATCATAGCAAATTCAAGCATATTGAAAATTTTATGAGTATTTTTATACTGCACCCGGCTTAGGTTTTCAAAAGCCTGAGTACCTTTGTACCGCATAGATTTTTTATACTTGAATTCGTAAATCTCGAACTTTTCTGCAACCTGTGATTTAGCAGCTTCCCAAAATTCCACAATATTATCGTCGTTACGGTTTGAAATATCATTGGATAAATTGTAGATTAAAGCACCGTTTGCTCCAATATTCAGAACTTCAGAATATGGATCGAAATAGTCTTTCGAAATTAAAATATTAATTTTTGTAGAATCTTTTACAAACCAATAATACCAGTTGTCCGGAAGCATAAAAGAAACAACACTATCAGGATCGGTTACAACTTTCATATCACTAAAAACAGGTTTAGGATAGATTTTTTCGCGAATTCTCTGAGCCTGCTGTTTATCAGCTTCCGCCTGATTTAGCATCCCTAATTTATCATAGCAAAATGCACGGTTATTGTATGAAAATAAATCTTCCGGGTTGATTTCGAGCACTTTGGAATAGTCGTCAATTGCTTTTTGAAATTGATTGAGCTTGACATAGGCATTTCCTCGGTTAAAATACACTTTTTCATCTTTTAGCCCAAGCGACAGACTTTTAGAAAAATAGTCTATTGATTTATGGTAATTATGCACTGCATATTCGAGCTTACCGAGAAGAAAAAACAGTTCAGGATTAGAAGTTGTATATTTAGCAGCATTTTCAAGATCTTTGCTAGCGAGTTCAAAGTTTTCAACAGCCAAATAATAACTTCCTCGGTTCATATATGCTTCGGCAAATTTTGGATCAAGTTCAATAGCACGCGAAAAATCATATAAGGCAAGTTCAATTTGATTTAAGTAGCTATATGCAAGACCTCGACTATTATAAGCATCCGGAAAATCATTTTTAAGAAGAATAGTGCTTGTGAA
>CALGXJ010000023.1 GCA_937936035.1 Eximiradius proteiniborus | reverse complement strand
CTGGTGAAACTAAGGAAGGAGCAACAAGTGCATCGCCATAAATTGCGTCGTACATAAACAACATATTGCCTGAATATGTTGTTTGGCATGGACCAAGATATGGGTAATTTACTGCAGGAATACCATTAGTATTGCAAACGAGATTCACAACAGGAACTTCCATTTGCAATTGAGCATCCCACATCATAAAGTTGAGAGTTTCCCCGGGGTAGAAACCTTCTTTAACGCCTGGGGTAAGAGTATCATTTTCCCAAACGTTCAAAGCGTAGTTCATGTCGTTAGTAGTGCCTTGCCATACAATGTAGCCTCCACATTTGCGGACAGTGCCATCATAGAAGAACACACCGATAGCGTCGCCAGCCGCCATTGGACGACCATTGATCATGAATACACCACCGTATTGCACAGGTTTGAACAGGATTGTTCCGTATTCACCCGGATTTGGTGTAACTGCCCACGAAGATGTTGGTGGAGCTGAAGTTTGAGCAACTGAATATTCAGTTACTCCAACAAATAATAAAAGGATTAAACAAATGATAGATAAATGCTTCATATAAAGCTCCTATATGTGAAAAAAAATCTATAAAATCAACACCTGATCTACTTAGTATAGTATAATAGAAATATTATTTTACTTCAATATTTTCATACTTTCAACAAATCTAACAAATAATATGAAAATTCAAAACATTTTTTTTATTTTTTTAATTGACACTGGAATGATAAACAAACACAATAATATAAAATTAATAAAAGCTTTTGAAAATTTTAATTTTGAAAGAAAATTATTTTTTAATTGTTACGTTTATATTAAAATATTATTTTTAAATTGTTATATTTGATAATTATTAGTTTAACAGTTGGGAACAATAATGTATAGAAGAATTTCGCTCTATTTATCACTTCTTGGATTAGGAATAGTTGCTGGTGTGTTCTTAAGTCCTTTAATATCAGGCGATAATATTTTCGACCAGCTTGAAAAATACAAAACAGTATTTAACACAGCATTCAAAAATTATGTCGATGAAGTATCGCCTAGCACACTCACAGAATCTGCAATCAAAGGGATGCTAAGCGACCTCGATCCCCATTCGACTTATATTAATGCCGAAGAAATGCAGCGTGTAGATGAAGATATGCGTGGTTCTTTTGAAGGGATTGGGGTTCAATTCGACATAATTAGTGATACAATTACTGTGATTTCACCTATTGCTGGCGGACCAAGCGAAGCAGTCGGAATTCTTGCCGGTGATAAAATTGTTAAAATTGATGGTGCTTCTGCAATAGGAATGAGACAGGAAGATGTGCCCAAAAAGTTACGTGGACCGAAAGGCACAAAAGTAGAATTAGAAATCTATCGTCCTGGACAGAAAGGAACGATGAGTTTCACAATTATAAGAGATAAGATTCCGCTGCATAGCGTTACTGCGGCTTACATTTTGGAAGGAACTGATATAGGAGTGATTTCTATTAATCGTTTTTCTGCAACCACTCACGAAGAGATGCTCAATGCAGCGAATGAATTACGCAGTCAAGGGATGAAGAAATTAATTCTAGACTTGCGAGGAAATCCAGGTGGCTATCTAAACCAAGCATTTTTGATGGCTGATGAGTTTCTACCAGGACAAGGAGATACAATTGTATATACTCTTGGTCGAATGGATGATGCAAACGAAGTATATCGTTCGCGTCGTGGGAATCAACTTGAAGATATACCTTTAGTTGTATTAATTGATTATGGTTCGGCTTCTGCAAGTGAGATTGTATCCGGTGCAATTCAGGACTTAGATCGTGGGCTAATTGTTGGAACTACTTCATTTGGCAAGGGACTTGTTCAAAGGCAATATCCGTTGCAAGATGGTTCAGCATTCAGATTAACAATAGCGAGATACTATACTCCATCAGGCCGTTCAATTCAAAGACCATATAAAGACAAAGATAAGTATTTCAAGCGTTTTATGGAACGTTTTGAACTTGAAGAAGGATTAAATCTTGATCATACAATTGAAAAGATGAAAGCTGAAAAAGGAAAAGATAAAATCGAACTTGATTCAATTCCATTATTTAAGACACGTGCAGGAAGAACTGTTTTAGGTGGTGGTGGAATTACACCAGATTATATAGTAAAAAGCGATACAATAACTAAATTATCTGCACAAATTCGCAGCAAAAACCTTTACAATGAGTTTATTAACACTCGCTATAATAGCGGGAAAGAATTAAGAGCAAAATACGAAAATAATTTCAGTGCTTTTTACAAAGAATTCAATATATCTAATGATGATTTAAAAGCTTTCAAGAAGTTTGTTGAGAGCAAGGAAATCAAATGGGACGAAAAAGATTTCGAAACTGACAAAGACTATATTAAGACTGTAATCAAGGCTCTGCTTGCCAACATAATTTTTGACCGCTCAAAGCAAGCTTTGATATTTAGTGATATAGACAGACAATTGCAGGTTGCCAAAAATTTATTCCCCGAAGCTGAAAAAATTGCACGAATGGGTCAAAATAAAGGAAAGAAGAAGTAATAAAATTCATAATAGTAACGAAATAAAAAGGCTGTCCGAAAAATTCAGACAGCCTTTTTATTTTAATCAGCTATTGGCAATAAAATTAATACCAAATGATGTTTACACCTTTAATCATTTCATTTACCTTACGTTTCTCTTCTTCACTAAAATTATTTTTAGTAAGAATAATGCTCTTCAAATTTTTGCAATTGACAATGCTTTGAGGAAGAGAAGAAAGCTCGTTGAAACTTAAATCGAGTTCCTGTAGTTCGACTAAATTCCCAAAATTTTCGGGCAATTCCTGAAGTTCGTTTTCGTAAAGAAATAGTTTTCTTAATTTTTTCAAATTGCAGATAGATGAAGGTAAATGTGTCAATAAATTTTTATAAACACGGAATTTTTGTAAGTTTTCAAGTTCGCCGAAGCACTCTGGAAGTTCAGTTAAATTATTTTCGTGAACTTCAAGTTTTTCTAATTTTTTTAAGTTGCAAATAGAGTTGGGCAATTTAGCAAGAAAGTTGCTTGGCGCACGAAGTTTTACTAAGTTTTGTAATTTTCCAATACTTTCGGGTAGTTCGGATATTTCATTTTCGCTAAGAACAAGTTCTTGTAAGTTGGTCAGATTACCTATACTATCAGGAAGCCTTTTAATTTTGTTGTTGTTGAGCCCTAAGCGTTTTAAGTTTGTGAGATCACCAATGCTATCAGGAAGTTTTTCGATTTCGTTCCAGCTCAGCACAAGCACAACAAGGTTATTCAATTCAGTAATTGATTTGGGAATATTTTTGATTTTGTTGCCGCTCAAATCTAACTTTTTGAGGGATTTGAGCTGAGAAATTTCGTCAGGGATCTCTTCTATCTGATTGTTCCAAAGAATTAAATCTTCTAAGTTTGGAAATTCGAAAATTTGTTCTGGGAATTTGTATAAATCTTTGAAATGCAAGTCCAAGCGAGTAACATTAAGGGGATCTTTCAGAGCAGCCTCGATTGAAAAGTAAGTAATCGAGGGATTTTGAGTGCTTGCTTCGGTATTCATTTCACCTCCGTTTCTTATATTAGTGCAAGAATTATTTTTATATAATAGTTAAAAAATAATTAAAAAACAACATATATTTTATAGATACAAGAGTAAAATCAGAATGGGAATAATGATTCCAATAATACCCAGAATAGTGCCTCTCCATTTCAAACCATTTTTTCCTTTGATGATAAAAAGTCCGGAAATAGCAAGAAAAGCAAGAGCCACGCAGTAAAAGTCCGAGAAATAAGTCCAAGTTTTTCCCGGATTATAATGCATTTTATTCAAGTGGAAAAATAATGGGCGGCGTTTAATAGTCTCAATTTCGCAATAGCCTGTATTTAGTTCGCAAGTAACACTGCCCCCATCGATAAAGATTTTCAGTATATTATTTTTGGGGAAGTAGAAGCTTTTGTATGAATCAACATTAACAGAACTGAGAATTTCAGAAACCTTTTGTTTGTCAATTTGCTCACGGGATAGATTGGCACTAATTTGGAATGCCTCTTTTCTAATAATATAATTAGGGTTCCAATCCTTAATATGATTAATTGCAATTCCGGAAATTGCGTAAATCAGAGTCATACCAATAAAGAAATATCCAAGATCACGGTGAAGGGTGCGATTAAGTTTGTATAAATTCATAATTAAATGTAGTTAGTAGAACATATATAAAAATATCGAGACGCTAAAAAACGTCTCGATATGAAATAAGCAATACTAATGCTTATACTTTTTTAAAAGATATAGCTTTCATAGTGAATTTTGGAACATATCCTTTAGGACTATTTTGAATTCTTTGTTTTAGATTTTCAACTTTTTTCATACTCTCTTCGAATTCACAGGAGTGTTCAGTATTATCTTTCGACTCGGCTTTAATTTCTTCTTCTAATTTGTTTGCATATTCCATATCGAGTTTTTCTTCTTCAAGAGTGCCAACGACAGAAACTTTAGTTCCTTCTAAATCTTTTGGGAAAGAAGAAATTTTATCGGAAACAAGAATCTGTATTTTTTGTTCAGGATTATCTGGATTACCGATGAACATTTTTTTGCCACTGTGCGCACACACGTGAAGCACCATACCTTCGAGTTCAACTTGTCCGCCTTTGTATTCAAAATTATCTGATAAAAGTTCATCGAAAGATACTTTCTTAATTTCATCAACAGGCTTTTCTGCTTGCTTGCAAGAAAAAAGAACGAAAGCAAACGCAACAAATAAAAATAATGTTTTTTTCATAGTAATTTCCTTAAGACAATGTAATAAAATACTATACAAATTAACAAAAAAATTAGAAATTTTTAACTGATTTTGCTAATTTTTGAAGACCTTTTAAAACAAGATTTGGCTCGAAATGAACGTCGAAGCCGCTCAGATTTTCAGCAATAAGTGCACCATCTCCACCAGTAACAACAACTGTTGGTTTTTGTCGCTTAAGTTTCTTGCGATAGAGGTTTGTTATCAATTCTTTTATTCCCCCAATGACGGAGCTGAAAATACCTATTTGTATAGCTTCAACTGTGTTTGTTCCGTAGATTGAGGCTGGTTTTACAGTATCAACGAGTGGAAGCAAAGAAGTGAATTGTTCCAGTGCTTTCGCCTGAGTTCGCAACCCTGGGAAAATGGCACCACCCAAAGCAATATTAGGTTCAACCAGAATATTTATTGTAATTGCAGTTCCACAATCAACAGTAACAAGCGGAGGAGAAAACTCATCAACCGTCGCGATAAGTCCAAGGCGTCTGTCGATTCCCATTCCTTCTACACGTGAAAAGTTAATAATGTTGAATTTCTCTATAATATCAGAAGCATTAGAGAAATGAACATTTTTTTCTTTCAATAATTTAATTAAAGATGAATAAGCCTCTTGATTAACACTTGAAACAACAATGAACTTATAATCGATATCGGCAAAAACTGTTTTTTCAAGTTTTTTCAACCAATCATCATAATGAAGCTCATAAACAGAGAAAAAATCATCGTCGAGCAATTTAATTCTACTATTTCCTATATCAATAGCAAGTGTTTTTTTCTTAATCCAGTTCATATCTTATCGAATTAGAGTTATCAACAATTGTCAATTCACCAGTATCAATAGATTGTAATTCAAATTGTCCGTTTGGATGTAGTTTTTTTGCAATCCATAGACCACTTTTATTACTAACAATGATAATTTTATTGAATACATTTAATTTATTGGACCACTCTTCAAATATCTTATCACAAGGATAATTTAAATATTTTTTAATATTGTTTGATAGAGGTTCTATCAATTTTTCGGGTTCGGTTTCGATACCCAAAAGCGACAAGGAAGTAGGATTAATACCTTCGGAAATTGGGAATTCGCGTTGCTTAACATTAATACCAATTCCAATTACGGAGTTTTCGCACCGTTCGCCAGAAAATGAATGTTCAACAAGAACACCGCTAATTTTTTTCAATCCGTTTGGACACTTTGCGTAAACATCGTTTGGGTATTTTAAGCGAAAAGCTACATTTGGAGCAATGGACATGAGCAGTTCCAACACTGCGAGGCAACCTATAAATTGGTAGGAAACGAGTTCTTCGAGATTTAGTTCTTTATTATGTTTTTTGCCATAAGAGTAGTATAGGTTACTTTTATATTCACCGAACCAGTTTTTCTCGTTTCTACCACGTCCTTTTGTTTGGAATTCAGCGGTAACTACCACTTCATCTTCTTTTTGAAGAAGATGTCCAATGTAATCGTTTGTAGAGGGAATTTCGCCAAAATGATAGTGTTTCATACTTTATTGAAGATAGTTCAGAGTAAAATCTTTCAAATTTCTAAACATTATTTTCTCGATTAAATCATCATCTGCAAGTGCAATATTAAGCATCTCATAAATTTCCGGATAACTTTCGACACCAGAGAAAGGACAATGAGTAATACCATCGAAATCAGCACCAAACCCCAAAACATTCTCGCCACCGAGTTTCAAGATGTGTTGAATATGTTCAATCATTTTATTTTTAAGATTATCTCGCTCGCCACCCAAGAAATTAGAATAAAGATTAATTCCAATAAAACCTTTTCTATTAATAATTTCCTGAATTTGCTCATCATAAAGATTTCTTGGATGGTCGAAAATTGTCCGGGCGTTTGAGTGCGAAGCAATAAAAGGAGATGAAATTGTGCTAGCAACATCATCGAAGCCGGCAATATTTAAATGAGAAACATCAACAATCATTTTGAGTTTTTCCATTTCGAGGATAACTTCTTTTCCGAAAGAAGTTAGCCCGAAAGGTTCGTCAATGCCGTCGGCAAGAAAATTTCTATGGTTCCAGGTCAAAGTCATTGCACGCACGCCAAGCGAGTGAAAAGCATAAAGATTGTTTATATCGTTAATAATTGGGGCCGCACCTTCGATAGAAAGCAGAATATTTACTTTACTTTCGTCGTAATCGCTCGATTTTGTAAGTAATTGAACTATGTCGGGCATTTGTTTTCGGAGGCGACCGAGACAATTAACAGCAAAGCTTAAAGCGGTATCGCCAGCGAGCTCAGGTTCAGTAAACAGGGCAAAATATTGGAGCTGACCACCAACGGATTGAAATTTCGGCAAATTCCAATGAGCATTTTCACTAAAAAAAATGTTGTTTCTATATGCGGTCAAAGTATCGCAATGAGCATCTGATATTTTCATAATTTTCCTTTAATATTAAAGTGCAAATATATGTATTTTTTTATTTTTAGATAATAAAAATTAAATTAAGTTGTTTAAATAATGAACACTTAATTTTTTTCTTGTATTTTTTTTAATTAATTTTGAGTTCAAAACTATGGAGCA
>CALGXJ010000022.1 GCA_937936035.1 Eximiradius proteiniborus | reverse complement strand
TATAGAAAGCTACATATAATAATTTCTTTACACTTTATTGAGAATTTTTGATAATTTTGCTTTGATAATTTTGCTTTTTTTATCTCAGGTATTATTATATGAATATTGCAATTGTTGGTGTTGGAAGCATTGGTTATCAGCTTGCAAAACGCTTTACCCTTTTTGAAGGCGATATTGTAATTATCGAGCAAAACTCCGACAAAGCTGAATATGCTCGTGAGCACTTAGACGCTATGGTTATCGAAGGCAATGCAACTGATTACGAAATTCTAAAATCTGCTCAAATTGATAAAATGGATGCCTTCGTTGCTCTTACCCGAAACGACGAAATTAACCTGCTTGCCTGCAAGCTTGCAAAAAAAATGGGTGTCCAGACTACCATAGCTCGTATCAAAAACGCTCAATACCTTAATCCAAATTTCATTGTGAAAAAAGAAGATTTCGGCGTCGATCTGATGGTTCAGCCCGAACAAGAAACAGCAAAAGCTATTGTCCGATTGATTAACTTGGCTTCCTCTACTGATTCTATTGAATTTGAAAACGGAAAAGTTCATTTTACAGGTATTAGAATAGATTCTCATTTGGATATCCTAAGGGTGCCTCTTGCTGAACTTGGAACCAAATACAAACATATTCCAATGAGAATTGTTGCAATAAAACGTAATTTAAGAACTATTATTCCTCGTGGTAGCGATTTCTTAATGAAGGGCGACCAGATTTTCTTTACCTGCGATCCTAATTATTTTGAAGAACTTCTCGAAATATTCGGTAAGAAAAACGTTAAAATCGAAGATGTGATGATTATTGGAGGCGGACAAATTGCATACTTTATTGCAGAAAGATTGCAAAACGATTTAAATATTAAAATTATTGAAAAAGACGAAAATAAAGCAACTGACATAGCTAATCAATTGCGAGATACTTTAGTTATTCACGGTGATGGAAGCGATCTCGACTTACTTACTCTGGAAGGACTGCCTGATATGGACGAGTTCGTTGCTATCACCGGCGACGACGAAACTAATATCATTACTAGCATAATTGCCAAGCACCTCAAAGTACCAAGAGCAATTACTCTGATAAATAAAAACGAATATTTGCCCCTTTCCGGAACTCTCGGGCTCGATGCTGTTGTTAGCAAACAACAAATAACTGTAAACGTTATCGAGAGCTTCATCAAAAGGCAATCTATTGCTAATGTTGTCGAACTGCCCGGTATTGAAGCCGAGATAACAATGTATATTGCTAAACCGAAGTCCAAAATTACCACAAAACCCCTGAAAAATTTAGACTTCCCACGCGGTGCTATTGTCGGTGCAATTATTGACAGTCAGGATAAATTAATCATTCCAACTGGCGATACTCATATTAACGAAGGCGACAAAGTGCTTATCCTTTGCACCACTGAACAAATCAAAATTGTAGAAAAATTATTCAAATAATATTATGAATTTAAGAATTGTTACTAAAATCCTTGGACTTATTCTTGTTTTTCTTAGTTTTACAATGCTGCTGCCATTGCCTTTTTCGTATTATTACAATAGTCAGGACCAGGCGAGTTTTATATTTTCCTTTTGTATAACCTTTCTTGTCGGGATTTTAGCATTCTTTTCCTCTAAAAGAAATCTGGGTTCAAGCCAAAAAGATATTCATCCAAAAGAAGGTTTTGCCATAGTTGGTTTTGGTTGGATTGCTTTGTCTCTGTTCAGTGCTTTGCCTTTTGTTATTTCCGGGGCAATCCCATCCTACACAGATGCTTTCTTCGAAACGATGTCAGGCTTTACAACAACCGGTGCTTCAATCCTAACCGATATAGAGGCTTTGCCCAAAGGCATCCTTTTTTGGAGAAGCTTTACTCACTGGATTGGTGGTATGGGAATTATCGTTTTCTCAATTGCTATTCTGCCTTTCCTCGGTGTTGCTGGGATGCAATTGTTCAAAGCCGAAGTTCCTGGTCCAACAGCTGATAAACTTACTCCTCGAATTACCGAAACTGCTAAAATTTTGTGGGGCGTATACTTCCTTTTTACAATTGTCGAAACTGTTCTACTGATGCTCGCAGGTATGGACCTTTTCGATGCTTTGTGCCATACTTTCGGAACTATGGCAACTGGTGGCTTCTCAACCAAAAATGCAAGTGTTGCAGCATACAATAGCCCTGTAATAGATTACATAATTATTGTGTTTATGATTATTGCCGGGGCAAATTTTGCCCTTCATTATCGTGTACTAACCGGCAATTATCGTGAATTGTTCAGAAACGAAGAATTAAAGTATTTTCTTCTTGTAATTATCTTTGCTACTGCTTTTGTTACATATGACATTTTAAGATTGAATTATGCTAATTTGTCTGACGCAATTCGATATGCACTATTTCAGGTTGTTTCTATTATTACTACTACCGGTTATGGCACTTTTGATTACGAAAAACTTAGTGCTACGACGCATTTTATTTTCTTAATACTAATGTTTATTGGCGGATGTGCCGGTTCTACTGGTGGCGGGCTAAAAGTTATTCGCTCTATTATTCTCTCTAAATACGTTTATACAGAAATCAAAAGATTAATTCATCCAAAAGCCATAATTCCTGTTCGCTTCGGTGGCAGAGCAATTGAAAAAAACATCCTGTCGAATATTTCAGCTTTTTTTATCGTTTATATCCTGATTTCTGCATTTTCAGTTATGTTAATTACATTATTCCAGGTTGATATTGTAACTTCTATTGGTGCTGTTGCTGCTTGTATTAATAATATTGGTCCGGGACTTGCTGATGTCGGACCGACTGATAATTATTCTCATTTTCATCCTTTTGTCAAGTGGTATCTTTCTATTCTAATGCTACTCGGGCGTCTTGAAGTCTTCACAATTTTAGTATTGCTTACGCCTGCATTCTGGAAAAAATAATGAAAACTAAGACAATAATTCAAATATTATCGCTAATTGTCGGATGCATAGGATTATTTATGTTGTTTCCTATGCTTTATTCTGTTTTTACCAATGAAAATGCTACCTTTAGTTTTTTTGTATCTTTTTTGTTCCTCTCCGGAATTGGATTTTCTTTATATTTTATTCTAAAATCCAAACAAAATGACAATGATAAAATTTTATCAATTCGTGAGGGCTTTTTTATTGTTACTTTTGCCTGGATAGTAACAATTCTTTCCGGAACTTTACCTTATCTGATAAGTGGAGCAATCCCTGATTTTACTGACGCTGTTTTTGAAAGTGCTTCTGGGTTTACAACAACCGGTTCATCCATATTGTCAGATATTGAAAAATTACCAAAAAGCATTTTGCTCTGGCGAAGTCTTACTCACTGGAAAGAGTAACAAAGCTAGGTTTTCTTTCAATTCTTAAATTAGCTAAT
>CALGXJ010000021.1 GCA_937936035.1 Eximiradius proteiniborus | reverse complement strand
AAAGTACTTGTTGGCTATTGGCACAATTGGGATAATCCACTTGCTCCTATGATTGGTCCTGAAAGAGTTCATCCTGCCTATAATGTAATAAATATCGCATTTGCTACTCCACGTGCAGGAACAGACTATGATATTTATTTCCATCCATTGATTATTAAAAAAGATGATTTCAAATCACGCATAAAGGCAATCCAATCGCAAGGCAAAAAAGTATTGCTCTCCATCGGTGGCGGAAATACTACCATCAAGCTCGATAGCACAATGGAACGCGATGTCTTTGTCCAATCTGTTCTTCGGCTTCTTTTCGACTATGAATTCGATGGAATAGATATTGATTTCGAGGGCAATTCAATAAGAATCTCTGGCGGCACAATTTCACAACCAATTGATTCTTGCGTTGTTTTGCTGATTGATGCAATTAAAGAAATAATGCGGGAGTATTCAGAAGCGTTCGGGAAAAAAGCAATTTTGTCCATTTCTCCCGAAACTGCTTACGTTCAGGGCGGGCAAAGCGGATATGGTGGAGTTTGGGGAGCATATCTACCGATTTTAAACGCATTGCGCGATTCAATAGATTTAGTAAATGTGCAGCTCTACAATAGCGGCGGTATGTATGGATTAGATTGGAAAGTTTACAATCAGGCAACTCCTGATTTTATCGTTGCTATGATGGAAAAATTAATCAAAGGATTTAACACAAAAGGAGGATTTTTCCAGGGCTTCCCACCTGAAAAAGTTACCGTTGGGCTTCCCGCTTGCAATCTTGCTGCAAGCAATGGCTATATGCATCCTGATAGCGTCCTTATGGCAATGAATTATTTATTAGGAAAATCAGATGATTACACCGGCTCTTATGTTATGTTTGAAAAAAACGGATTCCCGAATGTTCGTGGAATGATGACTTGGTCTATTAATTGGGACGCAAGCGATTCTTGTTCATATTCATACGAGTTTGCAGAGAACTTTATCCGTATTTTCAATACTCATATGAATATTTCAAGAAACAATACAGAATTAATTCCAGATGATAAAAACGAAATTTATTTCGACCTTTTCCCAAATCCTGCCCGAACAGAAATTGTTATTAAGCTCCCCGATTTTTGTCAGAATTCGCTTCCTCTCGAATTCCAAGTTAGAAATCTCTACGGTTCAACTGTTGAAAAAGGTGTTATTCGTTCACTCAAATCTGTTATTAATATTTCTAAATATCCAAAAGATATATACTTTATTTCTATCGATGATTATACTGAAAAATTCATTAAAGATTAGCGGATACATTTTTTTCTCTTAATTTAATTATATTTTTGTTAATATTGTAAGATATTGATTTTAAATGAATTGATTATGAATATTTTAGACAGATATATACTTCGCCAGTTCATTAGCACACTTTTCTTTGCTATTGTTTCTTTGTGCCTGATTTTTTTAGTAGTTAATTTGATGGAAAATTTAGACGACTTCATCGATAAAAATGTCCCAAATCCTATAATTATCAAATATTACATTTCTTATTTCCCTGAAATACTTAAAATTCTCACACCTATTTCTGTATTAATTGCAACTTTATTTTCGATTGGGAAGCTCTCAACTAACAACGAAACAACAGCAATGAAATCAGGTGGGTTGAGCCTGTATCGGCTTATGCTTCCTTTGGTTGCTTTTGCTGTTGCTTTAAGCTTCGGACAATTATATTTTAATGGCTGGATTGTTCCGGTTGCCAACAAAACGAAATTAGAAATTGAAAGAGTATATTTGAAAAAAGCGAAAGCCCAAGGCGGAACGCTTTTTAATCTTATCTTTCGCGATACCCCTACCAAACACGTAATGTTGCAATATTATCATCCTACCGAACAAACTGGTTATCAGGTTGCAATAGAAGATTATTCAAATGAGTTTGCTCCTCGTTTGCGTTCAAGAATAGAAGCAGATAGAATTATCTGGGAAAATGGCAAATGGAAATTAGAAAATGTTATGATTAGAACTTTTCATAATCACTCTGTTTTTGTGAAAAGTTTCGATTCGCTCACTATCAGCCTTAATATCAAGCACGAACAACTTATTAAACTCCAAATGCTTCCAGACGAAATGAATTTCGATGAAAAACGCGACTACATTCAAGTCCTAAAAATGGGTGGTAAAGATATTCGTAAAAATCTTATTGATTATTATGCAGGGTTCGCCTTCCCATTCTCTAATCTTATTGTAATGCTTTTTGGTGTTCCGTTTGCTTCTGTAAAAAAACGAGGTGGAATTGCTATTCAGATTACTGCCGCTATGGTTATTGCTTTTACTTACCTGATTTTTACAGAAATAAGTAAAACTATTGGTTTCTCGATGAATATTAACCCGTTGTTTGTCGGATGGAGTGCGAATATTATTTTCTTTTTAGCAAGTATTGTTGTTCTTATAAAAACACAAAAATGATATGAAAAAAATTGACAACTTTGGTGCTATCGCGGGGCGTCGCCTGCTTCAAGACGTTTTCAAGAGTCTTCGTTATGAGAAGCAATGGAGTTCGTTTTCGGCTCTGCTCGCTACCTGGCGACTTGCTACCCGCGAAATAGATTTAGAGAAATACACAAACGAAGATATTCAAATAATCCACAGTCTTGGTTTCTGGCGAGGCACTGCTATTTGGCTTGAAGAAATTGTTAATCGTTTCTATTTCTCAACTATTAATTCATTTGCGTATTTTGGAGCAGCTATTTTGCTTGTGCTTGTTGGTGTCAGGCGTTTCTCAGACCACGTAAGCGACGATATAGTTCTTGCCGGTATTTTTTTCGAA
>CALGXJ010000020.1 GCA_937936035.1 Eximiradius proteiniborus | reverse complement strand
ATTTTCTATTCTTTAAAATAGATAATGAAAACATTTTATTCAAATATATTTTAATTATTTGGAGAGGTAATATGAAAAAACTACTTTTTTTATGTTTCAGTTTATTATTAACCGTTATGAGTGTCGAAGCACAAAAAAAATCTGCCGGCGACAATCCTTTCTTCAAGCCCTACAATACTCCCTATGATGTTCCTCCTTTCGATAAAATCAAGGAAGAACATTATTTGCCAGCCTTTGAAAAAGGATTGAAAGAAGCTTATGCTGACATTAAAAAAATTACAGACAATAAGCAAGTACCAAATTTTGCAAACACTATCGAAGCATTAGAATTTTCTGGTGAATTACTGCAACGTGTTTCTTCTGTATTCTTCAATTTAGTTAGTTCAAATTCAACACCTGGTATGCAAAAAATTGCTCAGGAAATTACTCCTAAACTATCTAAATTCAATGACGATATTCTTTTCAACGAAAAACTATTTGCGAGAATCAAATCTGTTTATGAAAATCGTGAAAAAGAAAAGCTTTCACCCGAGCAATTAAGATTACTTGAACAAAAATATCAGGATTTTGTTAAAAATGGCGCTCTGTTGGACAAAACAGCAAAAGAACGACTTGCTCAAATCAACCAAAGACTCTCAACTTTGCAACTAAAATTTAGAGATAACGTTCTCGCAGAAACTAACAATTATAAACTATATATCGAAAAAGAAGAGGATTTGCGGGGATTGCCAAATAGCGTTGTTGAAGCAGCAAAAGAAGCCGCTACTCGAGATGGACAACCAGATAAATGGCTATTTACATTACATAATCCGAGCATAATGCCGTTTTTACAATATGCTGAGAATAGAGATTTAAGAGCTCAAATTCTTAAAGCTTATTTAAATCGTGGGAATAATGACAATGAATATGACAATAAAGAAATTATTAAAGAAATCGTTTCATTATCCCAAGAAAAGGCTCGTTTGTTAGGTTTTCCAAATTTTGCTGAGTTTGTTATAAGCGATAATATGGCAAAAACTTCTGATAGAGTGTTCGAACTACTCTATCGCCTATGGGAGCCGGCAAGAGAAAATTCTATCAAAGAAGCTCAAGAATTGCAGGAATTGATTAACAGAGAAGGTAATACTTTTAAATTACAGGCACACGATTGGCGTTATTATACAGAAAAATTACGACGCGAAAAATATGAAATTGATGAAGAAAAACTTCGTCCATTTTTCCCTCTTGAAAGCGTTATGCAAGGTGCTTTTACAGTTGCTAATAAATTGTGGGGAATTAGGTTTAAACAAATTAAAAATGTTCCGGTGTACGACCCAACAGTTCGTGTTTTTGAAGTTACCGAAGAAGATGGTAGCCATATCGGGTTATTTTTCGTGGACTATTACAACCGTTCGAGCAAACGCGGTGGTGCTTGGATGAATAATTTACGTGAAAGAAAAATTAAAAATGGTAAAACAATTTATCCTATTGTTTTCAATGTCTGCAATTTCCCTCCACCAACTGAAAACACACCGTCATTGCTTTCTCTGGATGAAGCAGAAACTCTATTCCACGAGTTTGGACATGCTCTCCACGGATTATTTGCTAATAATGCTTATCCAAGCATAGGCGGAACTAATGTTCCTCGTGACTTTGTTGAACTCCCATCGCAAGTAATGGAAAATTGGTTTTCTGAACCTGAAGTATTGCGTGGCTTCGCGCGACATTATCAAACTGGACAACCTATACCTGATGAAATAATCGAAAAAATTCAAGCAAGCAGTAAGTTCAATCAAGGATTTGCAACAGTTGAATACTTAGCAGCTTCATTGCTCGATATGTTTTATTACACAACAGACAGAATTGATGATGTTACTGAATTTGAAAATAGAGTAGCTCAACAAATTAATTTACCTGAAGAGATCCCATTCCGTTACCGTTCGACATATTTTAATCATATTTTTGGTGGTGGATATTCTGCCGGATATTATAGCTACATTTGGGCTGGAGTGCTCGATAGCGATGCGTTCCAAGCTTTCAAAGAAACATCACTTTTTGATAGGCAAACAGCTGAATCGTTCAGAAAAAATGTATTAGAAAAAGGTCATACTGACGATCCAATGAATTTATATATTAAATTCAGAGGTAAAGAACCACAAATTGAACCATTGCTCAGAAAAAGAGGTTTGATGAATTAATATAAAATTAATTTAATCACATAAAGAGGCTACTCATCAAAAGTAGCCTCTTTGCTTTTTTCAACTAATAATTTAATGATGTACTGAAAAACCAGAAAAATAAGTTTAATTAATATGAAATGAAATATTTGGAAATACATATTTTTTTATTTTTTTCGTCTATAATCAAATTATTCATAACATAATTGACTACGAACTATGCACGAAAAGAAAAAAGTATTAGTCGCAATGTCTGGAGGTGTTGATTCATCAGTAGCTGCCGCACTACTTGTAGAACAAGGATTTGAGGTAATTGGTCTTACAATTGCCACTCACAAACTTGAAGATGACTGCCGACCAGTTGAAAACAAAAAAAGCTGCTGTTCATACACTGGAAGCATAGACGCATATCGCGTTTGCCAAATATTAGGGATTGAACACAAAATTATAGATCTAACTGAAACTTTTAAAAACACCGTTATCGATTACTTTATCGAAGAGTATCTTCACGGACGCACTCCAAACCCTTGCGTCGAATGTAATACAAAAATAAAATGGGGACCTTTTCTGACAAAAGCTAATGAATACGGAGCTGATTATCTTGCAACAGGTCATTATGCTAAAATTTTGAAAACCGAAAATAATGGAAGGTTCTACATTAGTAAAGGCATAGATAAAAGCAAGGATCAATCTTATGCTCTATGGGGACTTTCACAAGAACAATTAGCTAGGACTATCTTCCCTCTCGCTGAA
>CALGXJ010000019.1 GCA_937936035.1 Eximiradius proteiniborus | reverse complement strand
CGATTAGCTGAACATCATAAGGAACCATGTCCCAAATATAGTGCTGTCCAGCGTATGTATATGCATATCTTTGGTCAGTAAGACGTTTGCAAGCTTGCTTTACAACTGCATAGGCTTGTGGCAGTATCTCATCTAATTTATCTTCAATTCTTTCAAAAATTTCCTTGTCGAGCTTTCTAATTTTGTCATTAATTTCAATTACCTCATCAGCTGTAAGTTCAGACGATTTTAGCTGATTTTCGAGTTCCATCTTCTGATTTTCTAAATCTGAAACAGTGGACTTGATTATTTCTTTAAATTCTAGCGTTTTAGCTTTAATTTGTTCATCAGTTAAACTGTTGAATTCGTCAAAATATCGATTAATTTCTTTGACAATTGGCATTATTTCTTTAATGTCTTTGTCGCTCTTACTTCCAAATATTTTTTTGAGTACGCTAAGCATTTTCTTTAATTCCAAAAATATACAACTTGTTTAAAACGAATAATAGTACAATATCATTTAGTACATAAAACAAAAATAACAGTTTTTAATTAAATACTATTATAATGTTTGAAAAAAACAATAAAAGTATTATTTTACATATAACTTTCGGCATAATTATTGCATAATTGCATATTTGAGTAATTAATAAGTGTTTGAGGTTCAAATGAATAATGCTTTAAATAGGCTTCAGTTTGATAACGATCTACCTTATGGTTTTTCCAACAAAAAAGCTACGGGCAAAATGCCTAATCCATTACCAGAAAAAGTATTTTTGAATTTAGGTTGTGGTAAAGATATTAGGAATGGCTTTATAAATATAGATTTATTCAGCGACGACCCGAGTGTTGTCTATGGTGATGTCAGAAAGCTTGAATTACCTGATAATTCAGCCGATTTGATACTGGCAAGTGATATTTTAGAACATTTTTCTCACCGAGAAACTCAAAACATATTAAATGAATGGGCAAGAGTATTAAAGCCAGGTGGTGAACTGATTATTCGTTGCCCGTCTCTAAGGTTACAAGTTAATGCTTATGTCAATGGTATTTGGAATGCTGATGTTGCCTCGTATATGATTTTTGGCGGGCAAACTAATCCAGGGGATTATCACTGTGTTGCTTTCGATGAGCAATCAATAAAAGACAAGTTGCATAAAGCTGGATTAATTGTTACAGAATTTTATGAAGAAGATACTCCTCAGGACAGGGGCTTCATTAATTTAAATATGACTGTTCGAGCTATTAAGAAAAAAATAGAACAGGAATTATTTGAAAGTTCTTCAGTCCCAGAGATTTTTGTCCAAGAACAAAATAATGAGAATGTTCAAAATGAAGATTTTTTTGATATTGACGATTTATTGAATTTATCAAATGATTTTTCTTCGCTTGAAAATCAAACGCAAAATGTTCAGTTCGATGATTCTAAGTACATTACACCTAATGAACCTCAGTTAAACATAGTTTGGGAAGGTTCCCAATTTGTATATCACTCGCTTGCTTTGATTAATCGGGAGCACTGCTTAAATATTATCGAAACTGAAGCAGTAAACCTTACAATTATTCCTTACGAACCAGATGCTTTTTCTCCAGATCTGTTCCCAAAATATAGGAAATTGAAAGAAAATGATATTCGATATAAACAAGATGTTCCAGAGGAAGTTTCTCGCCTTCCATATGTCTGGATTCGTCATCAATGGCCACCAAAAGCCGACCCTCCTAAAGGAGCCAAATGGATTATTATGCAACCTTGGGAATATACTGTGCACCTTGTCGATTTTGTTGAAATTTTCAAACAAGCTGTAGAAATTTGGACACCTTCTAATTTTTCTCGCCAAAGCTTTATCAATTCAGGTATTGATTTTGATAAAGTTCAAGTTATCCCAAATGGTATTGATCCAAAACTATTTAAACCTTACGGTGAAAAATATCCACTTAATACCAACAAAAGATTGAAATTCCTTTATCTTGGTGGTACGATTTATAGAAAAGGATTTGATATCTTATTGTCTGCATATATGCAGACTTTTACCGCAAATGATGACGTTTGCTTGGTCGTGAAAGATATGGGAGGCGATAGCTTCTACCGAGGTCAAACTGCTAAAGATATGATTTTAAGAGCAAAACAAAACCCAAATGCACCCGAGATTATCTACATTGATGATTCAATGAGCGAGGAAGAAATTGCGTCTCTTTATCGTGCCTGCGATGTTTTTGTTAGTCCATATCGTGGTGAAGGTTTTTCTCTCCCTACTCTTGAAGCTATGGCTTGTGGTTTGCCAGTTGTGGTTACCAGAGGAGGAGCAACCGATGATTTTACTGATGAAAAATGTGCCTGGTACTTATCTGCTGAAAAAATAAATATTGGGAAAACGCTTGACGGTAAATTATTTACAAATGAAGCATATTTGCTTGAACCTGACAGAGACCATCTCTGTGCAACATTAAAATATATTTTTGCTAATCCAACAGAAGTATATTCGGCTGGATTAATTGCCTCAGCAAAAGCAAGAAAATTCTGGACTTGGCGCAATTCCAGTATAAAACTTTTATCAAGAATTGACTACTTGCAAGGAACAAACTTAGCTCAAGTTGCTGAGAAAAAATTGCCAGTTTTTGCTGATGACTATATTATTTTAGGTTTTGCGGAAAATGAATTTATTTCTGGTAATTACGAAAATGCAATAGGGCTATTCACTTCATTAATTGAAGAGAGTTCTGTTCTTGATGAGTTTAGCAAAATTCACATTTTAAATCGCTTGGCATATTACTACTTATCTGTTAATAATCTTGAAGAAGTGGAAAAAATAATAAATACAATCAAACTAAGCTTCGGTTCTAATTTAGATACCGATTTTATCTATGCTAAGCTACTAAAAATAAAAGGTAATAATGATGAAGCATTTGAATTACTGACTGAAATTTTTGACAGATGGACAGTAGAAAAATTCAACTGCACACTTGGAGAAAAACTTGATGATATATTAACTTTTTGTGGTGAAATGTCTCTGGAAGAAGACGATTTAGAAGGCGCTCATCAATATTTTTCTGCTGCATTGAAATTAAATCCTGAAAATTCTCGTGCTTGTATTGGAGCTGGTAAGTGTTTTGAGAAAATTGGGCAATACGACTCTGCAAGAACTATGTATGAATGGGCAAAAAAACTGGATAAAAATTAC
>CALGXJ010000018.1 GCA_937936035.1 Eximiradius proteiniborus | reverse complement strand
TTAAAGCAAATTTTCTTGATACTAACATCAATGCTCGCCCAATTTTCGAGTATAATTATTTTTCCTCTGCATTTGAATACATTTTTTATCCCGATGCAGAATTTACTTTTGGAATTCAAACAAAACTTTCACTTGGCCACATTCGCTACAATTTAATCTCAATAGAAAAAAATATACTACCAGGTTATAATCCAGATTATGGGGAAGACTGGTTCATTGCTTTCGAACCAAATATTTCAATTTATTACAATCTCGCCTCTTGGATTAAATTTTTATCCCGAATTGGCTGGCGATTCCCGTTTGATGCTTCTTACACATATTCTGGCAATTCATTTAATAACAGAAAATTAAGCAAACCTTTTTGTGAAATTGCTGTAGAAATTGGAAATTTCTGATTTTTTCAAAAAAATCTTTGGTAGTTAAAAAAAAATCCCTTAATTTTGTATTCCATTCTCAAGGGCGTGTAGCTCAGTTGGTCTAGAGCACCTGCCTTACAAGCAGGGGGTCGGGGGTTCGACTCCCTCCGCGCCCACCACCAATAAGCAGAAATGGCGGAACTGGTAGACGCGCTGGACTCAAAATCCAGTGGCCCTTAAAGCCGTGAGGGTTCGAGTCCCTCTTTCTGCACTCAGGAACTTTCTAAATTCGTTTAAACTCTTCTAAAATGCCAGCCAAAACTAATGACAACTTTCTGAATTTTTCTATTTTTTATATATTATTAAATTCGTGCGTAACTTTTTGAAAGAGATTTATTAACAGTAATGTTATTAATCTGATGACTTCGAGTCATCGGATTAATGGTGAAAAAAGTTAGGCTCCACTTTAGAAGTGGAGTCTAACTGCATTAGATGAACTCCACCTCTAAGGCGGAGTTCATCTCTGTACTATCTATTTTGTGCTGTCTTCTTATTTCAAAAAAAATCGCTGAGCACTCAAAAAAGCCTCAGCGAAATAAACAATATCCTATTTGTTGTTTTTTCAGTCGAATAATGCCTTTTCTACATATCCTGCTCAATTAACCTTCTTCCAATGCTTATTGCTCCATCCAATGCCGAACCAATTGGTTCAATGATTTCAAATTTCCCGTGCTCTATAATCCTGTCTTTCAGCATTTGAGCTAATAATGTATTTGCATCTATTATACCACCCATTAAAGATACTTTTATTGTTTTAGTCTTGAAATATTTTGACAAAGCTACCGGTAGCTCAAGTAAATGGTTTGCAGCACGAGTGATAATATCAAGACATACTTCATCTCCCGATACTGCACATTCCATAACAGCAGGTGTAAGATTGTGATATTCAAAAGCTCTATCCTGATATGCTTTTACAATTGTTCTGGGTCTATCAAGGTTGATAATCGGTGAAAAATCTGGAATTCTTGAGGTCAGTATAGTTGGTTTGCCTCGTCCATCCAAAGCTCTCACAACTGCCGTTAGCCCTTCACGTCCAATCCACGCACCGCTACCTTCGTCGTCAAGCTCGATTCCCCATCCACCGCAACGAAATAATTGATTTTTTCCACTTCGTGCAAGTCCTATTGAACCTGTTCCAACAATTGTGATAATTCCGTCGCTATTGCCTAAAGCACCTTCTAAAGCAAGTTCTACATCGCTTGTTACGAGTAAATCCCCAAGTTGTATGCTTTGCTGACGTGCAAGAGTTCGCAATAGCTGAGCCGCTCTTTTTTTCTCTTCTTCGAGCCATACTCCTGCAAGACCGACTACTACTGCATCTAATTCTGAAGTTTCGATTTCTGCTTTGTTGCAAAGTTCAAGTATTATATTTAATGTTCTTTCGCACGCTTCGCCCACACCAACAGAACCTATCCGTGCAGTGCCACTCGATGCGTGTGAGATCACTGTATCATCCCGAACCAAGACACCTCTTGTATGAGTTCCGCCGCCATCTATACCGATTATGGTATACTCATTTGAAAGAGCCATATTCAATCCTATTAATATTATCAAAAAACCGAAATAATCAAACAATAACTATGCCAGCAAAAGTAAACTTATGGAGAAATTTCTGTTAATTTTTCACACCAAATTGCAACTCACACAGTTTTCTGTAATATCCGTTCTTTTCCATAAGTTCCTGATGTGTTCCCTGTTCAACTATCCGACCCTCGTTGAATACATAAATCATATCACAATTAATAATTGTAGATAATCTATGAGCTACAATAATAGCTGTTCGCCCTTCAAGAGAAGTTTCAATTGCTTCCTGAACAATTTTTTCACTTTCGGCATCAAGAGCAGAAGTTGCTTCGTCAAAAATTAATATTTGTGGATTTCCTACGATAGCTCTTGCAACTGCAACCCGCTGACGCTCGCCGCCAGAAAGATTTGTGCCGCGGTCCCCAATCGGTGTATCAAATCCTAATTCCAGTTTATCGATAAAATTATAAGCATTTGCCAGTTTTGATGCTTCAATGATTTCCTCGGTTATTGTATGCTCTTTGCCAAACTTAATATTGTTTGCGACTGTATCGTTGAATAGCATATTTTCTTGGGATACAACCCCAAAAAGTGAACGTAATGATGATACTTGATAGTTACGAATATCTACACCATCAATTAATATTTGCCCTTTCTGTGGATCGTAGAACCGAATTAATAAATCGAGCATTGTCGATTTTCCACTGCCGCTTCCTCCCACAAATGCTGTCTTTTTGCCCTTAGGTATCACTAATGAAACATCTTCTAAAACAAATTTGTCCGTATATGCAAAATATACATTCCTGACTTCAATTTTATCTTTGAATTCTTTAATTTCCAAATTTCCATCCTTTACTGATGGTTCGGTATCTAATACCTCAAAAATTCTTTCAGCAGAAACAAATCCCCGTGGGAACTGAACAATTTGATTGATAACCGATGCAAGTGGTGCCATTATTGAGAACAATGTAAAAAGGAAAAGCATCAAATCATCCGGCGACATTACTTTTTGGTTGATTTTCATTGCACCTACTACCAATACAACCGTAAGTGCAAAAATTGCAAAAATTTCATTTATTGCAGGAATAATTGTAACTATCATCTTGTGTTTTACTGCCGATTTCACATATCGCTCGCTATCTTTCTTGAATTTCTCGTTAGCAAAATTTTCTGCATTATATGCCTTGACAACTCTGATCCCGGAAATTATTTCAGTTAGTGTGCCTGTATAGTCTGCTAATGCTTTTTGCATACGAGTAGCATACTTTCGTAGATATTTCTTTGCCGCGCGAACAATCCCTAAACTAAATATACTTGATGAAAACGCGATTAATGTGAGTTCCGGTGATATACTCAATAGAAATAAAAGAAAAAATACAACCTGCGAGCCTTCCCGTAATATTATCGAAAAAGATGAAATCATTGTCGAATTTACTGCCTGAACATCATTTGCAATGATTGATATTAAACTTCCTTGCTTACTCCGATTAAAAAAATCAATCGATAACGAAGTGAGATTCGAAAAAATCTTATCACGTATTGATTTTATTACTCCTTCTTCAAACTTGGACATTACTACTGCATTCCAGT
>CALGXJ010000017.1 GCA_937936035.1 Eximiradius proteiniborus | reverse complement strand
CTTGCACTACCCGATAGATATATCGGCGATAGAGTGTTTTCTACTGCTATCTATTTTCTTCTTCAAAGCACTGAAAATCATCTTGTCCATAGACTAAAAAGCGATGAAATATGGCACTTTTATTTAGGCTCACCTTTGCTTATTCGCTACTATACAGACGAAAACGATATTAATGAAGCTGTTCTCGGAAATAATCTTATAAATAATGAGGTTCCACAATTGCTAATTCCTCGAATGCATTGGATGGTTGCTCGCCCTCTCGAAAATAATTCATTTTCACTGGTTGGATGCACAAACGCTCCCGGATTCGAATTCGACGACTTCGAGATTAAGCGATATTAGAGATGAATTCCATATTCGTTTTCAAAAAATTTGCGCAGATATTTGCCTGTATGCGAATTCTTTGTCTTTACTATACGTTCGGGAGGACCCTCTGCTATTATTTTCCCGCCGAATTCTCCAGCTTCCGGACCTAAATCAATAATCCAGTCTGCCGCAGAAATTATATGTAGATTGTGCTCTATTACTACTACTGAGTGCCCCTTGTCCACCAACTCCTGAATTGCCATAAGTAGTTTCGAAATATCATCAAGATGCAATCCAGTTGTTGGTTCATCGAAAATAAACAAAGTGTGCCCTTCTACTGTCGAATCCAAATGAGTTGCAAGCTTTATTCTTTGACTTTCTCCTCCTGAAAGCATCGAACTTGATTGTCCTAATTTTAAGTATCCAAGCCCAACTTTTTGCAATATGCCTAGTTTATTCACAATTTTCGGATGATCGTAGAAAAACACAGCTGCCTCATCTACCGTCATATCCAGCACATCTACAATGTTTTTACCATTGTAATAAATATTACGTGCTTCTTTTTTGTAGCGGGTCCCTCCGCAAGCTTCGCAAATAAGGCGAACATCCGGAAGAAATTGCATATCAACAGTTACATAACCTTCCCCTTCACATACGTCGCAACGTCCACCAGGCACATTGAACGAAAAATAGCCAGGGCGTAGCCCCAATTGCCGGGCAGCTTGCGTCTGTGCAAATACTTCCCTTATCGAATCAAAAACTTTTGTATATGTTGCCGGCGTTGAACGTGTTGAAATAGCGATGTTCGATTGATCCACCATCTCTACAAATTTTATCCTTTCACTCCCTATGATTTTCGAAAATTGTCCGACTTCGCTTGATGGTGAGCCACTTTGTTTTTTAAGCCCTGCATAAAGAACATTATAAACAAGCGACGATTTCCCAGAACCACTTACTCCGGTTACAACCACCAAAGCATTAAGCGGAAAAGTAACTTTCTCAATATCTAAATTATTATGTTTTACATTCAAAAATGAAATGCCTTCGTTGCTGATTTTGCGTCGTTGTTTAGGAAGTGGAATTTTCATCTTCCCTGATAAGTATAATGATGTTAGCGATTTCCCGCTTTTTTTCATTTCATCATAAGTTCCGCTGAATACAATCTCTCCGCCTAAACTTCCCGCTCTCGGCCCAATATCTATAATATAATCTGCCTTTCGAATAATATCCGGGTCGTGCTCTACAACTACGATAGTATTTCCAATGTTCCTTAACTTAAATAGAATATTCACCAATCTGTCTGTATCTCTTGGATGCAGTCCCTGGCTTGGTTCATCAAGAACATACATAGTCCCGACAAGTGCAGAACCAAGCGCAGTAGCTAAATTAATTCGCTGACTTTCTCCTCCCGATAGTGTATGCGAAAGCCTGGATAAAGTCAAATATCCAAGCCCAATATCGACTAAAAGTTGCAATCTTTTCAATATCTCTTGAAGTATCTGCGATGCAACTTGCTCTTGGTAAGATGTGAGTTCCAATGCTTCGAAAAAAACTAGTAATTTTTCAAGTGGAAGCTGAATGATTTCTGGAATATTTTTCCCACCGACAAACACTTGACGTGCCGAAGTACGCAACCGAGAACCGCCACAATGCTTGCACCGTGTAAATCCTCGATATTTGCTCAATATTATTCTATATTGAACTTTGTAGTTATTCTCTTCGAGCATTTTAAAGAAACCATTTACTCCGTCATAAACAGCATCCCCGTCCCAAATTACTTTAAGCTCCTGCTCAGTTAGTTCATTGTACGGCTTGCTTAAATCAATGTTATTTCTCCGACAAGCCTCAAAAAGTTCCTGTCGGTATTTAATAAACGAAGGTGATTTCAGCGGATAAATAGCATCTTTACTTATTGGCAAATTCTTATTCGGAACTACCAACTCTTCGTCTATTCCCATTGTTCGTCCAAAACCCTGACAATGCGGACACGCACCTTTGGGATTATTGAATGAAAATAGCCTCGGTTCCGGTTCTTCGTAAACATATCCGCAATCTGCACATTCATAAATATCACTGAATTTCCGCATAGTTTTTGTCGTATCATTATATGCTGCACAACGTCCTTGACCTATATTGAAGGCAGTTTCGACAGAATCAATAAGCCGCGAGCGTGTTTCTTCATCTTTTCGAAGTGCTAGCCTATCTACTACAAAATATAGATTACTTTCAAAACGTTGCCATTCTATAGATTGCTCGTGCAAGTCAATTACTTCGGAGGTCTTTATATTAATCACACGATTTATGCCTAATCTTTTTACTTTCTTCTCTTCATCCTCTATCTTGAGCAATGAATTTGGTGCAAAAAGAATGTATATTCGGCTTCCTTCCTCCATTTCAAAAATGCTGTCCACTATCGACTGAGGTGAATCCTTGCTGATTGTTTTACCACAACCATGACAAATTGAAACGCCAATTCGTGCGTATAATAGTCGGATATAATCATAAATTTCAGTCGTTGTTCCAACTGTCGAACGTGGGTTCCTTGCTGGTGGATTCTGCCCGATAGCTATTGCAGGAGGTAGCCCGGAAATACTATCAACATCTGGTTTGCTTATTCTTTCGAGGAACTGTCGTGCATATGCTGAAAGTGATTCAACAAATCGTCTTTGTCCTTCGGCATATAGCGTATCGAAAGCAAGCGAAGATTTACCCGAACCGCTTACACCTGTTATTACTGTTAGTTGGTTTCTTGGTATTGCTACCGAAATGTTCTTTAAATTATGAGTGCGTGCATTCCTGATTTCAATATATTTAACTTTATTTTGTTCTTTGTTTCCTTTCATTACGAAATTTTTCTATATATAAAAGAGCAAAATTAAGACTAAAAAATGAGAAAAAAAATCTGTGAATTGTATTAATAAAACAGAAAAATACTATTTACCTATTCGACAATTTGATTGTTCTTATCTATTATGCTGAAGATAAAAAAAAGCGTATATTGTTAAGTAAATGAAAATATCCATTATTAAGTATAATTTTAGAGCATATTATGCTTGTAAGTTATTCTAAAAAAAATTAATTTATCAATTAAATTTCTTTTCCACATTTTCGAAATAGCTATGATTATAGATTACCTTCAAAAGTCAGTAAAGAAAATATTGACAACAGGTAATTATTTCCAGAACTTCATAGTTGGTGTGATTATTTTTGCCGGCATATTAGCTGGTGTGCAAACAAATCACGAAATAAGCGAAAAATATCGACATTTTTTTCAAACATTTGATTACATAATTATCGGCATCTTTATCGTTGAAATGTTCGTTTATATGCTCGAACACGGTAGACGCCCACTTAGATATTTTCGGGATCCCTGGCATATTTTCGACTTTTCGATAATAGTAATCAGCTTAATTCCGATTATTATACCAGATTCCAGCACTGAATTTATTGTCGTATTTCGATTAGCTCGAATTTTAAGATTAGCAAGAGTTTTTGAAAAGATAAAAAATTTGAAACTAATTCTACAAACTCTCTTTAGAGTTATTCCCTCGATGTTTTATGTTGTGATTCTATTGTTATTACTATTTTATGTGTATGGAGTTTCGGCAACTTATTTATTCGGTCAGCACGCAACAGATGAATTCGGTAGCTTATGGCGATCAATGAAAACATTGCTGTTTATTTCTTTCGAAGGTTGGTCAGGATTATATGATAGCGATGGAATTACTGCCTTGTTAAACAATGGATTCCCGGAATGGTTATTTGCATTTTTTTTATTTCATTTCAATTGCTTGCTGCTTTAATATTCTTAAACTTATTTATTGGTATTATTATATCCGATATGGAATCTGTTCGTGAGGATGAAAAGCGAGGCAAATCCCCCCTATACTCCTCCGGTCATACACTTATTCTTGGTTGGAGTAATAAAGTATTCAGAATTATCGACGAGTTGCGAGTAGCTAATTATGAAAAGGAAAAAGCCGAAATCGTTAT
>CALGXJ010000016.1 GCA_937936035.1 Eximiradius proteiniborus | reverse complement strand
ATTCCAACTTTAAATTTGCACATTGCAAACGAAATTGTTGCCATTAGAAAGCACAGCTAATATATTGGAAACACTCGACTTAGCACGATTGGCAAGCACTCTGTTAGTAAGGTTCAAGTCTTGTAGAATATTGACCAGTTTGGCTAAATTTCTCTTTAATTTTCTCAATTCTTTAGTATCTTCATTCGGGAATTGCTTTTCTATAGTTGATAGTTTCAATTTTATAGCTTCGGCTCGAGGAATATTCAACCAAGACATCAAGTACGCAATCCGTTGTTCTTCGGCTTGCCGCAAGCTTTTAGCAAGTTCTTCCTGAAATGAAGTAATCTCTTCGAGTTCTTTTATGTTGAATTTAACTAAAGCAACTTTTTGACGCTCTGCTAGACGAATCATCTCCTGAAGAAGTTGCTGTTCGAATTGGAGAAAATTGAACAGTTTGGCTAACATTTTGACCACTCCATTGGAATTTATTATAAATATTTCTTCCTAATTTAAGTTTTATTTTCATTGAAAATATCGGCGTAACGCAAAACCTTCTTTACATACTGCTGAGTTTCACGAAATGGAGGAATATCACCGTATTTCCTGACATTCCCTGGTCCGGCGTTGTAAGCCGCGAGAGCAAGAGACAAATCATCGCCAAAATAATCAAGCATTTGACGTAAATATTTTGCACCGCCCATAATGTTTTGATATGGCTCGTAAGCGTTTTTCACTCCAAGCTCAAGAGCTGTGCCATCCATAAGTTGCATTAATCCTTTTGCTCCAGCTGGCGATGTTGAATTAGGAATTCCGGCTGACTCAGTAGTAATTATAGCTTTAATTATATTTTCAGGTAAATTAAATCGCCTTGATGCTTCTGTGATTATTTCAGAGTACGAATTCAGGCGATTTTTCACACGATCAATAAAATTACCATTTACATTTTGATTTAAATTAACTGGAATATTGTTTTTAGGAAGCAGTTCATTATTTTCTTTTACAGAAACCGGGACATTAACGGGTACTTCTTTAGAACTTATAGCCGGTAGTCTTTCGCCTGTAAAATTCAGATACATGGATTCGGCAATACCAATGCCTTTGCCTATTTTAGAGACTTCTTCGGCAAAAAGCATATCTGCATAACTTTCAAGAGTATCTGCACCAAATCCAATTTCTTCGCCGTTGTTGTCATCTTTTGAAAGCATAGCTTGCTTCATCTGTTTAAGCATCAGATTGATGAAAATCGCTTCAAAACCACGTGATGCATTTGCAAATCCGGCTTTCTCTTCATCTGAAAATGCTTTTTTATTTACATTTGTTGCCTGAATATGTTTATATTCATCAATTTTGCTTTGCAAGATTGATGAATTATTAAGACTATTATCATAAAGTGGCATATCCATACGGCACCTATTGAATTATCAATTCTCCTTGTAAGGATCCAGATTCCTTGAGAGCCTGAAAAATTGCTATCAGATCGCGTGGTTTTACTTGAAGTAAATTTAGTGCATCGGCAATATCTTGAACTGTAGCTCCACGTACAACAAGAGCAGAGGCTGCCCGAACTTCCTCTTGAGTTGTAATTTCTGCACTTTCAGCAATTTGTGGTGGTCTAATTGTAAATGGAGCTGGTTGAGGAACAAGCACTTGTTTTTGAATTTGGATTTCCAGCCCGCTATGAGCTATAACAGCAGGAAGTAATTGCACATTACCTCCAACGACAATTGTTCCAGTTCTTTCGTTTATTACCACTCTTGCAACTGGATCTACATTCACATTCAGCCCTTCAATTTGAGCTATAAAGCCAAATATTTGAGACTGGGACAGCCCACCGGGCAACTGAACCTGTACGCTGCCAGCATCGATTGGAGTAGCAGTTCCATTAAGTCCGGGAGAAACATTAATAGCATCTGCAATTCGCTGAGCTGTTGTAAAATCTGGTTCGCGTAAAGTAATAATTACTGCATTATTATTGATAAAGTTGGAATTAATATTTCTCTCTAAAATTAAACCATTAGGAACTCTACCGCTTGTGGTAACATTTTTCCCAAGTCTTGAACCGAAGGCTTGATAATCGTATCCACCGACTGATAATGGTCCTTGTGCCATACCAACAATTGCACCATTTGACAGGGACAATGGGGTCATCAAAAGCACTCCACCTTGAAGAGACGATGCATCACCAATCGAGGAAACCTGTACATCGACTTTTGTTCCTGCAGCGGCAAATGCTGGAATACTTGCAGTTACCATCACTGCTGCAACATTGCGTGTTCGGGGATTTATCGAAGGTGGTGTGAGCCCAAAGCGTTTTAACATATTTACAACAGATTGAACAGTAAAAGAAGCCTGAGGATTATCGCCAGTTTGGTTTAGTCCGGTAACAAGACCATATCCAATTGCCTGAAAGCTCCCGGCCCCCTGAATTGTCGCAATATCCTTAATACGAGCGGCATTCGCATCGAAAAAAATTAGAAACAGAAAAATAGTAATTGGCAGTATAAAAATTTTAGTTTTCATATTTGTCAAAACAAAATTCTCAAAAATCTTGTTATTAATCCTGGTTCTTGTGTTTTTGTAATAGTACCATCACCTTCGATAAATAAAGTTAAGTCCATAATGTTATATGAATAAACACTATTATCAGAATTGACGTCAACAGGACGAACAATTCCACGTATGGTAATTGTTTGAGTTTCACCATTGACTTTTGTAGTGCGTTTTCCTTCGATACGTAAGTTGCCATTTGGCTGGACTTCTACCACCCGTGCACTAAGTCGTGAACGAATTTTTTCGTTGCGAGTAGTTCGTCCAGAACCACGAAAATTATTGCCTGTACCAATGTTGCCACTTATATTTGTATTAGAAGTTCCGGTTGACAAGTCGACACCGCCACTTAATTCAGTTGATTTTCTTTCTTCTGTTGAGGCATTGTTATCTGCCTGAGTGTCTTCAACAATATATACCATAATTGCATCATCTACTTGAAAAGCTTTAACATCAGAAAATAATGAACGCAAACTTTGTTCTTGCGGCTTAAATTGAGCTAATGCAAGCTGAGAATAAAGCAAAAACAACAATATAAAAAATGTTTTTCTCATCTTCATCTCGTCGAATTTGAATTATTAGAAAGAAGAACAAATCCAAGTTCGTTAACTAATCCGGTAAGAACAGTGTTGCCCTGTCCATTTCTCTTGACACGAATTATATCTCCTGCCCCGCCATTTTGCAGAGCTGTTCCCAAAGTTTTTATAGAAATTGCTCCAGATTGAGCAATAATTGTAACAATTTGTCCTTTTTTTATAATAATATCATTTGATAAGTCTGTAATTTTAAATGGATTATCTTTAGGTATCCCATTTCTGGTAATTTTGCCGACTATTGAGTTATTAACCACCAATTCATTTTCATTAAAATTAGTTACATCAAATCGTCTGATAGTAAAATCTGCATTTGATAAAGTTTCTCCGCTTCGGATAAAGCGAGTGGTGATTGGTATTTTACGAAATTTTTTTATTTTAACCCGGATCTGTTCAGTAGAAATAGTTTTGCCGTCTTTATTGAAATCAACCCAAACAAAACCTAATCCTTTGAAATCTTGGAAATTATGTCTTAAAGATGCTAAAACTGAACTTTCCACGAAAGAGATTGGACGAACATTTTGAATAATTTCGATCTCTATGTCCTCATTTGTTTGAGATTTCAGAAAATTAACAATGGCAGTTTCAACTCTCTCTTTTGAAAAAGACGACTGAGAAAATAAATTTGAGGTGGTTACTAACAATAACAAGCATAATATCAATATTTTAAGGGATCGAATCATATTAGCTACCGTTTAAGATTAACAGCAGTTGAGAGAATATCGTCAGCAGTTTTAACAGACTTTGAATTCAATTCATAAGCTCGCTGAGCAGTAATCATATTAACCATTTCTTCAACAATATCAACGTTAGCAGATTCAAGATGGTGCTGAATAATTTCGCCGGTATTGTTGGTTCCGGGGACTTCAAAGAATGGTTGTCCAGAGGCAGGGGTTTCCTGGTAAAAATTATCTCCGATTGATTTAAGACCAGCAGGATTGACAAATCGAGCAAGTTCAATTTGTCCCAAAACAGTAGCATCAGTTGAATTTTCTGTAAGTATACTAACCACACCATCTCTTGTAATTTGGATTTCTATTGCATCCGAAGGAATAGTGAATCCAGGATCAAGTGAATATCCTTGGGAAGTAACTATTTGCCCATTTCTATCAAGTTGAAAAGAACCATCACGAGTATATACGATATTTCCATCAGGCTTGCGAATTACAAAGAATCCTTCGCCATTAATCGCCATATCCAGTGGATTGTTGGTAGAAGTAATATCGCCTTGCTTGAATATTTTTGTTGTCGCAACAAGTTCTGTTCCTGAACCAATTTGAACTTCATTAAGAGGTTCAACCCCTGATCGGGCTACATTGCCAGCCGGACGAAGTGTTTCATAAAGCAAATCCTGAAACTCAGGACGAACTTTTTTGAACCCAGTAGTATTTACATTTGCAATATTATTAGCGATAATTTCCACATAACGTTGTTGGGATGAAAGCCCGGTTGACGCTGTTCTTAATGTTTTGTCCATAATACAACATCCTTGTTTATTTTAAATTATTGATATCTTCCTATTGCAATACTTTTATCGAGTGTGCTATCATTGGTAGCAATTACTTTACTACCAGCTTCGAACATACGTTGAAGTTCAATCAGTTCGACCATTTCTTTAACAACATTAACGTTTGATCCTTCGATCCATCCTTGTTTAATAACAACATCATCAGGATTGACAGGTTCGACATCTGCCATCCATTTAGCGATGAAATGCTGATTAGAAATACGTTGGATTGTGTTGTTATCCTGGGGTTTGGCGATGATTATGGTGCCAATTTCACGATTATTGGCAAATACGTGTCCATTTTCAGTGATTTTAATATCAACTGATTTGAAATCTGTGAAACCTTCCTTTGAAATCAGGAATTCTTTTGGTATCACCAAATCACCGCCATATCCTTGTAATTTTTTGCCATCCTTGGCAATTATTTCCCCATCCGTGTTTATTGTGAAATTCCCTGCTCTGGTTAGATAATCCTTCCCTTCGATATCTTTCAGAACAAAGAAACCATCCCCTTGTATAGCCAAATCCAATGGATTGTCTGTTTGCTGGAAGCTTCCTGCTTCAAATACTGTATAAGAGCCAATTGGCGGATCATTTTGCTCAACATCACCTTTAACGTTGTAAAAGTTGGCACGTGCATCGATGAGATTTCTTTCGAATACACCTTGTCTTTTGAAACCAGTTGTATTGGCATTCGCCATGTTGTTTGCTGTTACTTCAAGTCTGGTCTGCTGGTTGAGCATACCAAGAGCTGCTGTAAAAAATTCCTTTAACATTTCGTTTCATCCTTGAAAAACTAAAACTTATTCAACAATGATTATGCCATTAGAATATTTAGTTGATTTGCGAAAAGAACAACTTCATTAATCAATTGGAATTTAAACAGTTAGCAACTTCGGAGAAAAGAAAAATACAAGTTGAATATTAAGCAGGATGTTTATGAATGAACAAAAATAACCACCAAAATGGATATTATTTTTGCAATTCTTTTATAGGAAGTTTAACATAAAAAGTGGAACCTACTTCTAACGTACTTTCCACTCTGATAGAACTTTGATTTATTTCAGCAATTTCTTTGCAAAGGACTAATCCGAGACCTGTGCCTACTTCATTAGCAGTTCCAAGGGTAGAATTGTAGCTATCGATTTTGAATAAATTATCTAAGGCAGATTCATCCATTCCGACACCATCATCTTTTACGAAAAGTTCAACGAAATTTTCATCAATTGTTTGACAACCTATCCAAATGTTACCGCCATAGTGAGTGAACTTAATTGCATTAGAAATTAAGTTTCTAAGAATAGTATTCAAAATATTTAAATCAGAGAAAACTATAATGGAATTATTGACTTCATTGTGCAAAGATATTTTTTTTGCGTCAGCAGTAGCAGTAAAAAGCGATTTATTGAGTTCAACAATCTGGAATAAATCGATGAATTCGGGCATATATCTAATTTTACCACGTTGAATACGGGACCAATTGAGCAAATTTTCAAGGAGTTTGTGTAGATTAACAGCAGAATTATTGAGAGCAGCAGCAAGATCTTGAATATCTTTCGAAGAAAGCTGGCTAATATTGGTAGATAGATATTTTGTTAAACTCATGAAGCCCTGGAAAGGAGAAATTAAATCATGGGCAATTACAGAAAAGAACTTATCTTTGGCAGCAAGATTTGCCTTTAATTGTTCTTTAGAGTTTCGAAGCTGTTTATTGAGCTCCATAATTTCAGTTGCTCTCTCGTCTGTCAATCTATTAGAGAGTTTAAGAGCAACGATTAAATTTTTCATTTCTTCTTCGTTTCTTCGTTGCTCAGTAATATCCATAGCAGAGCAAACTAATAATTCAACTTCATTAGTTTGGAAATTAATTTTTGGAGTAACCTTAATTTTAAGAAGTCGCTTATTACCTAATTTATTGAAAATGAATTTGTCGAAATATTGAGGATATTTGCTTTTCCAGACTTTTCTAAAAATTTCTATTAATTCCGCAGCTTCATAGTGAGGAAGAAACTCATCCAGTGCAATAGCAGAAGGCGTTTGTTCTACACCAAAAAAATCTGCAAAAGAATGATTAAAGAGTTTTATAGAAGAGGGAGAATTCATATACCAAATTAGCAAGTCGACATTATCAAGCAGCAATTGCTGTTCAAAAGTCTTATTCTTTAGATTTTTTTCAGCAAGTTTCTTTTGGGTAATATCTTCAATAATAATAATACCACCATTAATTTCATCATTATTTAAGAGAGGAACACCACGAATATTACAAAATATCGGTTCTTGAATTTTATCGATTTGCACTT
>CALGXJ010000015.1 GCA_937936035.1 Eximiradius proteiniborus | reverse complement strand
AATGGTTAATAGTGTTCACTGACTATTATTGTGAGAGGCAAAGCAAAGCTTTGTAATTCCTTGTATTTCAATGGTATATATTATTGTTTATGTCTTGCCACCACTCTCTGGCATTATTCTTGACGTTTTTCATATAAATTTGTTTTGAAATATGTTGTAACTAAATAGAGGCTTCAAATGAAAATTACAGAAATCCGCCCATCAAGCGTTCCGGCTGTTGATGTTAAGTCTTTTCAACCTGAAAAAGTTGAAAAAAAAGCTGAATCCAAACCTATCAAAGACAAAGTTGAAATTTCTGCAGAAAGTATGAATTGGCAAAAAGATATTTTACTTTCAGCATTGGAATTAATTGAGAATAAAGTCCAACCAGATGCAAGCCACCCGCTTGATAAAACTGAAAATCGTCCTATTGAAACGTTTGAAGAGGCTATTCTTGAACTTCGCTTCTTAAATACAGATGCTTATACAAAAGAAGCTCTGGGCGCACAAGCAAATATAAAAGCAGAGGATATCCTTTCGTTATTTGTAGAAGAAGCAGCCTAAGCTGCTTCTTCTATAATTCTTTAAAAGCATACGGAAGTAGCAAACTTAGCGAAGTTAAGAATATCTCTTTTATTTGCTCATCGCTGTCTAAATTCACGCAGATGATGCTTACATCAATGTTAGAAAATTCAACCATTTTTTGTCTGCATAGTCCGCACGGAACAGAATAAGCTGTTGATTTTAACACAATCGCAATTTCTTTTAGATTCCTACATCCGGATTTTACCATTGTATCAATCGCAACCATCTCTGCATGCGAAGTGAGTGTGTAATCGATAGATTCAATGTTGCAGCCCGTATGTATATTGCCATTTTCATCCAACACAGCTGCTCCAACTTTGAACTTGGAATATGGTGCATAAGCTTTTTTTCTAACCTGAATTGCTGCTTCTATAAGCTCAATTTGTTTCTTGCTCAGCTGATTTAACTCTACTTTCTTCATATATCTCTTGTTTTAATGTTTTTATCATCAATATATGTGTAGTTACCGCAATTGCGACTATTGCAAGTGCTAATTTTATCCAAAATTCCTCTACTCCGTAGATTATCGTGGTTATAATTACTGACCATAGTAAAACAATCACAACAATTTTATGTATTAGTAGCATACCGTTATGTTCTTTGTAGTTTTTTATGTAAGAACCAAAAAGTGAGTTGTTTATTAACCAATTATAAAATCTTGGAGAACTCTTTGCAAACAAATATGCCGTTAATAATAAAAATGGCGTTGTCGGAAGAATAGGAATGAAAATGCCAAAAATTCCAAACCCAAGCGAAATAAATCCTAAAGTAATATATACCGTTTTTATCATAATTATTTAAGACGAATGACGGAAAATCAATTGTTTATTAATTCTTTTCAGCAAATAAAGAAATCTGCCTGTCAGTATAACTGCTGCAAAAAACAACCCTATCAGATATCCCCACCAAATTCCATTTACTCCATAATTTAAATATATACCTAAAAAATATGCAAATGGTAGTGTAATTATCCAATATGAAAGCAAGGAAATTAAAGTTGGGTAATTAACGTCTTGTAGCCCTCTTAATGCACCAAGAGCAGTAACCTGTGTACCATCCATTATCTGAAATAATCCTGCAATTATCATAAGTTGAGCCGCAATTTTAATCACGTCAGGTTCATTAATATATATCGAAGGTATTGCATATCTCCCAATTATAAACAATACTCCGCAAATCGACATAAAAGTTAGTACCATATAAAATGCAGAAAAACCAGCCACTCTCAACCTATGATATTTTCTCTCGCCGAGCAGATTGCTTATCCTTATTGTAGCAGTTGATGATACTCCACTCGACATAAGAAAAGTAAGCGAGGCAAGGCTTATTACTATTTGATATGCTGCTAATTGTTTTGCTCCAAGCCAACCTGTCATCAATGCACCAACAACAAATGCACCTACTTCCAGTATGTGCTGAACACCTATCGGCAATCCCAATTTGAAAAATTCCTTAATCCTTTCGAATGATAAATATTTTAAAGATACTTTTTTCAGATATATACTTAACGACTTGCTATATCTCATTAATAATATAAAACAAATTGCCATCAGACTTCTCGCAATTACAGTTGCAACTGCTGCTCCATTTAGTCCAATTTCGGGCATTCCAAGTTCCCCAAAAATTAATCCGTAGTTCAAAATCACATTTACTACGTTGCATACTAATATTATTATCATACCGGGTTTTGTTTTGGCTAGCCCATCAACAAATTGTTTATAATGCATAAAAATAAAATAGGGAAGCCACGATAAGACTAAAATTTTATAATAAGGCACGGCAAGCTCTATTACTTCCTGCTTTTGTTGCAAGTATGGAAATAAGTATGTTATCAAATACATCAGAACTGTAAGCAGTATTCCAAAACCAATTGTTGCAAAAAGTCCGTTAAAAAAAATGCTTTGAAGCAGTTCTGTGTTCCGTTCGCCATAGGCTTTGCCAACTATCGTAGTTGTTGCATAAGAAATCCCCAGTCCAAAAACAAACACCAGAATAAAAACATTGTGTGCAACTGATGCTGCTGCAAGCTGCAACGAACCTAATTGTCCAACCATTATTGTATCTGCAATCGAGGTAATCATATGCCCGGCTTGCCCAAGCACTAACGGGTACGCAATGACCCAATTTATTTTGTAGTGTGTTTTATACTCTTTGCTAAACATTTTACTAAATAAAAATGTGGTTTTTGCAAACCACATTTTAGTTTAAATTTAAAAAAATTAAAATCAATTATTTTTCACCATATTTTTCAGGATAGGGTGGGAGTGGCAACGAATCAGGTATTCCCATCAACGGAAAATCTTTTCTCAAAGGATAAATCGGCTCGTTGGTTTCTGGATTTACATAGTCTTCTGGCATATAAAAACGTCGTAAATCAGGATGCCCAACAAATTTTATCCCATACATATCATAAGTTTCTCTTTCATACCAATTTGCCGAAGCCCACACATTAGTCAATGTTGGACAAGTGCAATCTTGTTCGTCAATCTCTGTTTTAATTCTTACCCTGCTTTTAAATTTATTTGAATATAGAAAATATACAACTTCGAATCGCTTGTCTTTTTTATCTAGCCAATCAATTGCTGTTACATCTATACACATATCAAAAGACATCGCTGGGTCTGTTTTTAGTTTTTCTGCTACTTCAACGAGACTCTCTTTGGGGACATTTATACTAAGTTGTTCCCGAAAAATGTATTCTTTTGCTTCTGGAACAATATTTTTTATAAACTCGATAATTTTTTCATATCGCTCGTTCATATTTATTCCTTCGAATTTTGCATATTTTCAAAAAAATTTCTTACTTCTTTTACTGATGGGAAAATATAGTCGGCTGATTTATTTTTCAGATGCAACCCAATAAGTATTGTTTTTGTGCCAGCTGTTTTCCCTGCTTCAATGTCCGTGATGCTATCTCCGATGGTCCAGGAATTCTTTGCATCAATCCCAAAATGTACAATTGCTTCGATAAACATCCCCGGATTTGGTTTACGCCTCTGGCTCCCTGATTGCGCAAGATCAGGACAGTAATAAATTGCATCAAACTTGTAATTTGTCTTCTCATACAATTTTTCATTCATATAATTATGTACTTTTTCTAAATCATCGCTTGTCATTAATCCCTTGCCTATTCCTTGTTGATTTGTTACCAATATTGCCAAATAACCGAGCCTTTTAACAATCGCAAATAATTCAAAAAAATCCTCAATAAATATAAATTCTTCAATTTTTTTTACGTAATCTCCAACTATCCTAATATTAACTATTCCATCTCTATCGAAAAAAACCGCTCTCTTCATTATTTTATCTTTTCAATTTTCATCTCAACTTTGTCAATTGGATTATCTCTGTTGTCTCTTGGCATATTTACAATCTTATCAACAACTTCCATACCTTCAATCACTTCACCAAAAATCGAATATTGACCATTCAAATGTGGTGCATCAGCAACGCAGATAAAAAATTGTGAAGTAGCACTGTTCGGGTCTGGCTTTCTTGCAGCTGAAATAATTCCACGCTTGTGATTTAATTTGCTGAACTCAGCAGGAACTGTTGTTTGGCTTGGGTCACCGAATCCCCACATCTCACGTGGTTTATCTTTTGAATTAGGGTCGCCTCCTTGTATCATAAATCCAGGAATTACTCTATGAAAAGCAGTCCCATCATAAAAACCTATTGATACAAGACTGTCGAAATTTGCAACGTGTTTAGGTGCAACATCATTATAGAGCTCAATCTTTATTTTCCCAAGCTCTTCGCCTTTTTGATAAGTTGTGATTAAATACTTTGGTCTATCCATTTTTCCCTCTGAAAATAAAAAATTTGTAGAAAATAATGTTATTGCTAACAAAACTAACAACTGGAAACGCATATATTATTCTCCAAATTCAACAATTAAACAAATTTAATAGACTTTTTTAAAAAAAATATATTGTTTTTAAAAATCGGCATTATTATTGATTTTGGCAAAATGTATAACATGCATCCATTAATTGAAATTGTGAACTAAGGTGGAAGAACGTGAAAAATTATTACATTTTATTTATTACTATTGTATTTTCGCTCGCTAATATAAATAAGATATATTCTGACAACTTGCCCGAAAAAGTACT
>CALGXJ010000014.1 GCA_937936035.1 Eximiradius proteiniborus | reverse complement strand
GTATGTTTCTAAACAATTTTGCAGAATTGCCGATAAATGAAATTAAATTTCCCATTTTGGGTATGAGTTTTCTACAAAGCAGATATGAACAACATTAGAAGGAATCATATATGTTTGTTATCATAGGTATTGCACTTGTTTTCGGTGCTATGCTGGGTGGATTTATGATTTCGGGTGGTAATCCACTCTCCCTGATTGTGCCCGGCGAATTTATAATAATATTAGGTGTTGCTACGGGTTCGTTAGTTATTGCTAATCCACTCCCTGTTATCAAACAAATCATCGCTGCTGTTCTTGCCACTCTGAAACCACCAAAAGTGAGCAAAGCCGCCTATCTAGATTTGCTCAAAATGCTTTATGAATTATTCCAATTTGCTAAACGCGAAGGCTTAATCGCTCTTGAGCAACACGTTGAAAACCCCGAATCAAGTTCCATTATCTCTAAATATCCTACTTTTCTTGCAAATCATCACGCTGTCGATTTCCTCTGCGATACTCTGAAAGTTGTGCTTTCTGGTGGTGTCCCCGCCCACGATTTAGAAGAATTAATGGATATGGACCTTGAGGCTCTTCACGAAGAAGAATTTGTTATCCCTGGTGCTCTCCAAACTTTTGCTGACGCTTTCCCGGGCATCGGTATCGTTGCTGCGGTGCTTGGTATCATCGTTACAATGGGTTCGATTAATGAAGGTGCCGAAGCTGTTGGTCATCACGTTGCTGGTGCGCTTGTGGGAACATTCCTTGGTGTGTTGATGTCTTACGGTATTGTTGGTCCTATCTCTTCGCTGGTTGGTAAAACTTTGGCTAAAGAAGCTAAGTATTTGCTTTCAATCAAAGCAGCTCTTCTCTCTTTCGCCAAAGGTGCTCCTGCTACTGTTGCTATTGAATACGGTCGCCGTGCTATCGATCCTGAATTCCGCCCGTCATTCAAAGAAACTGAAGAAAACTTGAAGCGTTAATCCATTGAGGTTTGTATGTCGTCTAATGAACAACAAGGTCACAAAGAACAACCTATAATAATAAAAAAGGTTAAAAAAGGCGGCCACGGAGGTCACCACGGCGGTGCGTGGAAAGTTGCTTATGCTGACTTCGTTACCGCAATGATGGCATTCTTTATCGTTATGTGGATACTCGCTTCGAGCGAAGAAGTCAAACAAGCTGTCGCATCCTATTTCCAGGAACCCGGCGCCTTTAATTTCCTTACCGGCAAAAGAACTGTCCCTGTTGATTTAAATTTATATCCCGAAAGAAAAAAAGGTGATGGCGATGGTAAAGGCAAAGGCGAATTTGTTATTTCTTTCCAACCAACTAAACCTGATACTTTGAAAGCCGAAGAACTCTTTAAAGCTCTTAATGATAGTATCTCTGCAGCAAAACGTGTAGAAGTTACCGGTGATAATATCAAGAAACTTCTTGAAACCGAACTTTCTGCTAAACCTGAAATCAAAGATATTATCTCTTCAATCAAAATTGAGATGACAAAAGAAGGTCTTCGCATTGAACTTATTGAAACAAGCGAATCCCTGTTCTTCGAAGTCGGTAGCAGCACTCTCAAAAGAGAAGCCGTGGATCTTCTCCGCAAGCTAGCTCTGGAAATTGGTAAACTCCCTAATAATGTCGAAATCGAAGGGCACACAGATAGCCGGGCATATCGTGGCAAATCGCTCTATACTAACTGGGAACTTTCCTCTGACCGTGCAAATTCTGCTCGTCGAGTATTAGAATCTTCCGGGCTCTGGCAGGGGCAAATCGTCAAAGTTACCGGCTATGCCGATAGAAAACTTCGTAACCCAGAAAATCCTTTCGATGTAACAAATAGACGTGTTAGTATTTTAATTAAGCAGATGTCTACCGATCAATTTATGTCATTAGCAGGAGAAACAAAAAATGAGTAGTAAAATCTCCATTCTTGTTGTAGATGATGAAAAAGCTATCCTTTTAACTTTCGAGAAGTTGCTTGCTAAGACTTTCCCGGATATTTTAGTTTATACTGCTGAAAATGGCAAAGAAGCCTGGGATATTATAACTGTTCATCATCCAAATATAGTGATTTCCGATATAAATATGCCTGTTATGGATGGTTTCCAATTGTTGATTAAAGTTCGTTCTAATCCCGAATACAATGATATTTTCTTTATTCTGCTAACTGGTAATACGGAAGTTAGCGAACGCATAAAAGCATTGGATAAAGGTGCGGACGAATTTATTACAAAGCCTATTGTCTCTGTTGCCTTGGAAGCTCGTATCCGCTCTGCTTTGCGTATTGTTCGACTTCAGCAACAAATGAAAGAAGAAAACCAGTTACTAGTTGAACTCGCAGAAGAATTAGAAAAAGATATTCACGATATGGCTCTCCTTGCCGTAAAATTTATGCAAGCTCGTATCCCAACCTCTCAGGAAATGCTTAGCCGTGTAGCTGACGCCTCTGTGTGGATTGCCCGCCAGCTCGGCAAATTTACTGACGATGAAATTCGCGACATTGAAATTGCCGCTCTGTTCTCGCAAGCCGGACGAATGGCCTTGCCTGACCATTTGCTCCAACAACCTATAATGATTGATGGCAATCCTACCGACCCAATTATGATGCAAGTTCCAAGTGCTGCTCGTGAAATTGTCTCCGGTGTCCGGCGTTTTGCAGATATTGGCAAAATTCTTTTTTCTCTTTATGAAAATTTTGATGGTAGCGGTTTCCCTCAACGACTCCAATCCTGGCAAATCCCTTTTGCTTCGAGAATTATCCGTGCCGCTCTCGACTACGAAGAAGTTAAAGCAAGAACCGGCAAAAAAGGTTCCGATATTATTAATATTATGAAAAATCAATCTAATAGGCTCTACGATCCTCGCGTAGTAATTCTATTAGAACAATATATTTATACTTACGAAAAAGAACTTCAAAATCCAAATGAAGTGCCTGTTCTGCTTTCCGATCTCAAAGAAGGTATGATCTTGGCAAGAGAAATTGTTACTGAAAAAAATCTAAAACTTTTGCCCGCAGGTGCTGTTCTCAAAAAGCCTATTATTGACAGAATTATCGCTCACAATGCTACCGACCCAATTTTAGGCAATATTTATGTGAAAAAATCATCTATCCAATAATGTGGAATTTGAAAAATAAATCTGCTATAATTACCGGTGCCTCGCAAGGTATCGGTTTTGCTATTTTAAAGGAATTTCTTTCGCTTGGGGCTCGCTGTATTGCAGTTGCTCGAAGCAAGCGAGAAATTGAATCGCTCGAAAACCAGTTCCCCGAAACCTTACGCTTTTTTAGTTGCGATCTATCTCAGAAAAAATCACGTTTAGAATTTATCGAATTTGTCAATTCGAATTACAATGAGATTAATGTCCTTGTTAATAATGTCGGCTCTAATATTCGTCGCTCTACTTGTGAATATTCCGATGACGAAATTGAGTTCCTTTTCCAAATAAACTTTTTTTCATCTTTAGAGCTATCCAAAGGGCTTTACCAACTTCTAAAAAATTCTGGAAATGCTTGCATAATTAATATTTCTTCGATTTCTGCCAGCAGAATAGTGCGTTCAGGTGCAATCTATGCTTCTGCAAAAGCAGCACTATCCCACTTAACACGTTACCTTGCTGTTGAATGGGCTGCTGAGAATATTCGTGTTAATGCTATCGAACCTTGGTATATTGATACTCCACTTGTTAGCCCTATTCTCAATGATAATGAACGTATTAGCAAAATTATCGACCAAACCCCGCAGAAACGAATTGGACTTCCACACGAAGTTGCCTCTGCTGTCGCTTTCTTAGCTATGGATGCTTCCTTGTATATTACTGGTCAGGTTATTGCTGTAGATGGAGGTGCTTCTTGTTTGCTTTTATAAGTTTATCTTCTATTATAGATTACTTTGCAAACCAATCCAGCACATTTAATACTATCATCCTATTTCTTGTGATTGGATTTTTCATTTCTCTTATCAAAAAATTAATCAAACTCGCGATTTACATTTGTATTCTAATAATTTTAATATTAGTTATCGACAAATTATTAAATTTGTATTTGTTTGTATCTTAATTTTTTAGGAATATTATGGCTTATAAAATTGGAGTTATAGGAACAGGTTATGTTGGGCTTGTGTCTGGTACTTGCTTTGCGGCAACAGGCAATTTTGTTACCTGCGTGGATATTGATCAAGAAAAAGTTAATAAATTACGACAAGGCATTTGCCCTATTTTCGAACCTGGTCTCGATAGATTACTTGTTCAAAATATCCAAGAAGAACGACTTTTTTTCACAACCAATTTGGAAGAAACTGTTGAAAATTCTCAAATTATTTTCCTTTGTCTTCCCACTCCTCCAAATGAAGATGGCTCAGCAGATTTGCATCACGTCTTAGATGTGGCACAGAAAATTGGAATAATTATTCGCGACAAAAAAATTAATGATAAAAAAATTATCGTCAACAAAAGCACCGTCCCTGTCGGAACTGCCCAGAAAGTCCGCGATATTCTTATTAAATACATACCTGAAAGCTTATTCGAAGTTGTTAGCAACCCTGAATTTCTTCGCGAAGGCTTAGCCGTCGAAGATGCGATGAAACCAGAACGTGTTGTCGTTGGTACTCGTAGCAAATGGGCAGAAGAAATTATGATTGAGATCTACAAACCATTTGTTCGCACTGGCAATCCTATTATTATTATGGATGAGAAAAGTGCAGAAGTTACCAAATATGCTGCTAATGCTTTTCTTGCAACAAAAATCTCATTTATGAATGATCTGTCCGCTTACTGCGAAAAAGTTGGTGCCGATATCGACAAAATTCGTTTCGGGCTTGGCACTGATAGCCGTATCGGCAAAATGTTCCTTTTCGCTGGCATTGGATATGGCGGTTCCTGCTTCCCAAAGGATGTTCGCGCTCTGATCTATTCTGCCGAAGAGCATAACCAACCTCTTAGAATTGTCAAGGCTACTATGGAAGTTAATGAAGCTCAAATCAAACGCTTTTTCGGCAAAATTAAAAATAGATTTGGTGACCTCTCTTCGCTTAAATTCGCTATTTGGGGGCTTGCCTTCAAACCTAATACTGATGATGTCCGCGAAGCACCTGCCTTCAAACTTATAGATATGTTACTTGCTGAGGGAGCCACCGTCAATGTCCACGACCCAGAAGCATTAGAAAACACTCGTCGCTACTTCGGTGATAAAATTAATTATTTCAATAAAATGTACGATGCAATTCAGGATTGCGATGCTCTTATCGTTGTTACTGAATGGAATCAGTTTAGAACACCTGATTTCAACTTAATTGCCTCCAAATTAAAAAATAAAATCATCTTCGATGGTCGCAACCTATACTCGCTCGATAATATGGCTGAGTTAGGTTTTGAATATTACAGTATAGGTCGCAAAGATATTCGTTAAAGAGAATCTATATGGAACCCAAAATATCTGTCTGTATTATTGCAAAAAATGAAGAAAAAATGCTGGGCGAATGTCTCGATTCAGTTCGTCCGATTGCATACGAAATTATTGTTGTCGATACCGGGTCTGTCGATGATACAGTAAAAATTGCCCTTTCAAAAGGTGCTAAAGTTATTCGTTCGAAGTGGCAAAATGATTTTTCTTTCTCTCGTAATATTTCTCTCAAAGAAGCTACAGGTGATTTTATCCTGGTGATTGATGCAGACGAGCGTCTTCAAAATCCACAAACGCTGCTCGATACTGTTCGCAATGCAGAACCAAACGATGGAGGTTGGCTTGTGCAATTGCTTTCAACTGTCGATGTCAAGTCTAACATTACTCAATCTCATATTTCTTACGTGCTTCGACTTTTTCGTAATAATCCCAACTTCTATTTCGAAGGTGTTATTCACGAACAAATTCTATACTCGATTTTAAAACAAAGTTTTAAAGTTAAAAATTCATCTGTTCAACTTCTTCATCTTGGCTATGATTTAGATCCGGAAAAGCTTAGATTAAAGCAGCTTCGTAATCTCGAACTTCTCAATATTGCACTTGCGAAAGAACCCAACAACCCATATAATCTTACCCAACGTGCCCATACTTACGTTGCTCTTGGCAGAAAGGAAGAAGCACATCAGGATTATTTGCGTGCCTTAGAGATTGTCCCGAAAACAAACAAACTTAGAATTCGTATCTTGGGCAATGGAGCGATGAATGCCTACAAAATGGGCAATAAAGAGCTTTCTTTCCGCTGGGCTTTAGAATCTTATGAAACTGTTCCTAACCAATCATTAGCTAATTTTATTCTGGCTGAATTGTATTTCGAAAAACAGAAATACCGACATGCACTCGCGCACTATTTGAAAATGCGCGAAGTCCATCAACAACAAGAAAAGGATTTCTTTGCTATTCTTGCTGGCGATTACTTTATTCCGCTCGACCATCTTGCCTATAAAATTGGCAGATGCTATTTCTTGATGAATGATTACCAAAACGCAAGCGAAGAATATGAACTTGCTTTCAAGCTTAATTCTAAAAATGAACTCGGACTTATCGGCTTAGCTAATATTGCTTTTGTGCTGGGTAAATACGACCAATCTAAGCAACTCCTCGAATTTGCTCTTAAAATCAATCCAAACCAAACAGCTATTTATGATTTTCTCAATAAAGTTGAAAATGCAATTAATAGCGAAATACAATCTGATTTTTTGAAAAATACAAACATCCCAACCGAAAAACAGTCTGTTGCAAGTGCAGTGCTTTCACCACCTGCTCCATCCCTTTTTGAAAGTGTGAATGATTATGGCAGGCAAGCCACTTTGTCTGTTTGCATGATAGTAAAAAATGAAGAAGATATGCTTGCTGCTTGTCTCGATAGCGTCAAAGATGTTGCGGATGAAATTATCATTACCGATACAGGCTCAACCGACAGAACAATTGAGATAGCCCGAAGCTATGGTGCAAAATTGTTTCAGATGGAATGGAAAGATGATTTCTCTGCCGCACGAAATAATTCACTTATGAATTGCTCTTGCGATTGGGTGCTTTATATCGATGCAGACGAACGCCTTACCCCTGAAAGTCAAAAAAACATCAAACGCTATATTAGTCAGGCTTTGCCTGATATCGGTGCTTTTATTTGCACAATTGAAAGCGACCACAATTACCTCGACGGAAATTCCGAAGTTCACCGTGGTGGCTATCCTCGATTATTCCGGAATTTGGGATATCCAAAAGTAAAATTTGTTGGTCGGGTTCACGAACAAATCTCACCATCATTGATTGAGGCAGGCTACACTTTTGCTATCTCTGATTTGAAAATTATGCATCTTGGGTATAATGTCTCTCGCGAGGAAATGGAAGAAAAAGTTCGTCGCAACTACAGAATGCTGATTGCTCATGTGCAGGAAGAACCTCTGAACGGCTATGCGTGGTTTCAGCTTGGGCAGACTCTTTCACAAATGCAACTGTTTCGTGAAGCAGAAGAAGCAATTCGTTTCTCAATTAAATGTGGTGATTTATCAAAAACTATTTATTCTTCAGCAGCAGCAGCACTCTCGCAGATAAGCGGTCGACGTGGCGATTTCAATGAAGCACTTCGCTGGGCGGATGCAGCTCTCGAAAAATCTCCCAATCAGATTTACGGCATCACCTTAAAAGCATTTGCTCTACTTAATCTAAATCGTCCGGCCGAAGCAATCCCTTACTTTGAACAAGCTCTTCAAATGCTCAAACAATCTGAAAAATACTTTACTTTTGGCAGTCCTGCTTTCGATATTGATATTTCTGAAGATGTGCTTCTGAAAGGGCTTTCATCTGCTAAACAGAAAATTTATAACAGAGATAATTAATTATATCATAATAAGTCTTTGATTATTAAAAAAGCTGTCTCAGATCAATGAGACAGCCTTTTTGTTTTCGGAATATTTTTAAGCAACTATTTTACGTAGCTCATACCCACTTCTAATGCTTTTATATTCAGCGGTATTAATTTCTGATAACGCTCAAACACTTTCTCTAATGCTTTGTGTATGTTCTCAACAGCAACACAGTTTGTTTTCTTCAAAAAAGCACCGAGCATCACCATATTCAATACTTTTGTATTTTGAAGTTTGATGGCTTCTTCACTTCCTTGCACAGGAATGATGTTAATATCAGTCCGTGTTGGTGGGTTAAGTATATTCGCACTATCGTAAATCAAATTGCCACCTTTCTTCACTCTTGATTCAAATTTATCAACTGATGGCTGATTGAGCGCAACTACTGTATCATACATTGAAATAATTGGCGAACTTATCGATGAATCAGATACAATTGTTATGCAATTTGCTGTTCCACCACGCATTTCTGGACCATACGATGGCATCCAGCATACCTCTTTCCCTTCAATCATTCCGGCATATGCAAGGATTTGTCCCATTGAAAGAACCCCTTGTCCGCCAAACCCTGCAAATAATGCTTCTTGTGTCATATTACTTCACCTCCGGGACTTTTATGTCGCCTAATTTATAGAATGCTAACATTTTTTCTTCTATGTATTGGTTTGCTTGTGCTGGTGTCATTCTCCAGTTTGATGGACAGTTCGATACTATTTCCACCAAACAGAACCCTAAACCTTTCTTTTGATATTCTAATGCCTGACGCAATGCTTTCTTTGCCTTGCGTACATTTGCCGGCTTGTGAACTGATTGGCGCGTTATGTAAGCAACGCCCGGAAGCGGAGCAAGCAATTCAGAAATCTTTAATGGATAGCCTTGCGTCTTTACATCACGTCCGTGAGGGCTTGTTGTGGAAACCATACCTTCCAAAGTAGTCGGTGCCATCTGACCGCTTGTCATTCCGTAAATACCGTTATTGATAAAAATAACCAATATATTTTCACCGCGATTAGCAGCGTGAATTGTTTCGCCTGTGCCTATTGCTGCTAAGTCTCCATCACCCTGGTACGAGAAAACATACTTATCCGGCTGCACACGCTTTATCCCGGTTGCAACGGCACAAGCTCGTCCGTGTGCAGCTTGCTGCATATCTACTCCCATATAATGATATGCAAAAACAGAACATCCAACCGGTGCTACACCGATTGTTTCATTTTCGATGCCCATTTCTTCTATTACTTCCATAAAAATTTTGTGCACTGTGCTGTGGCCACAGCCAGGACAATAGTGAAATGGCTCTGGAAGCAAAGTAGAAGGTTTGCGATATACTAAATTTTCATCAGTGCAAATCTCTGGGCGGAATTTTGCTGTTTCTATATTATTGCTCATTATGCTTCTCCTTTAATAAACAATTTTTCGAAATTCTCTACTATTTCTTCCGGAGAAGGTATCATTCCTCCCATTCTTCCGTAATATTCTACACGAGTTTTGCCACATACCGATAATTTCACGTCTTCTACCATCTGACCAGCATTCATTTCTACATCCAAAATCCCTTTAACTTTTCCAGCTACCGATTCATAAACTTTTTTCGGGAATGGGAATAATGTAATTGGGCGAATTAATCCGACCTTGTATCCTTTCTCTCTCAAAATATCCATTGCCTTACGGCAAATTCTTGCTCCAAGACCATAACCCGTCAAAATATATTCTGCATCTTCTAAATTGAACGCTTCATAACGAACTTCAGCATCCTCAATTTGCTTATATTTTGCTTGAAGATGTTTGTTTATTTCTTCCATTTTTTCAGGCTGTATATGAAGCGATGTAATATAGCGACGCTCCTTATCTTTGGGCTTGCCTGTTGTTGCCCAATCCGGAAACTCTGTCTTGCGTGGCATTTGGTCGAATAGCTCAACCTTTTCCATCATCTGACCAATCGCTCCGTCGGCAAGTATCATCACCGGATTGCGATATTTCTCTGCCAAATCAAACGATAATCTTACAAAATCAACCATTTCTTGTACTGAAGATGGTGCAAGCACAATCAATCTATAATCACCGTGCCCACCGCCTTTTACTGCCTGAAAATAATCAGCTTGTGATGGTTGAATTGTGCCAAGCCCCGGTCCCCCACGTACAACATTTGCTAATACACAAGGTAATTCCGCACTTGCAATATAAGAAAGACCCTCCTGCATCAAACTAATACCCGGACTCGATGAGGTTGTCATTACACGACGACCGCTCCCAGCAGCACCGTAGATCATATTGATTGCAGCTACTTCGCTCTCTGCCTGCAATACAACCATTCCTGTTCTTTGAGTTGCATCTTTAGATAAATATTCCAATACTTCCGATTGTGGGGTGATTGGATAACCAAAATAAGCATCGCAGCCCGCTCTTATCATCGCTTCTGCTAATGCTTCATTGCCTTTCATTAATTTTATTTCGCCCATTTTAACTCCTTTTTACCTCCAAATTATTCATTAGGCGGATTTTTCAATTTTTCTATATACTGTTATTACTGCATCAGGACAAATTATCGCACAACTAGCGCAGCCTGTGCAGTTACTATTTACTGTTACTATGTATTGATAGCCCTTCTTGTTGATTTTGTTCGCCAGCGACAAAACCTCCTCCGGGCAAGCATCAATGCAAAGTGAGCATCCTTTGCATTTCTCAATGTCGATGATAATCTCACCAAGTGCTTTTGCCATTTCTTTTATCCTTTTTTGTTAGAAATAACGCCATTGTTTTTTAAAACAATGTTTTATAAGTTACGAAATTTACAAAAAAGTGTTTGAGTTTCAAAATTTTTGAATCAAAAAAATTACTATTTTTCAAATACTTACACAAAATATTTGTTTAGGCTGGACTAAACGGGAAGTTTTTATCGATAATTAATTGTTTCTCTGTATATTTTCTCATACATCGGAACTATTTTTTCTGCTTCGTATTCTCTTTTAGCATATTCAACTGCATTCTCAGAAAATATCTTCCATTTGTTCTTGTTTTTTATCAATTCTATTGCATATCTCGCCATTCTCGAAACGTCTCCGAATTCTGCTATATATCCATTTTCGTTGTGTTTGACAACCTCAGGTATTCCTCCCACGCTCGATGCTACAACCGGCACTCCGCAAGCCATCGCTTCGAGTGCCGATAGTCCAAAACTTTCCGACTGGCTCGGCAACAGAAACACATCTGCACACGAGAGCAATTCTATTATTGCATTTTGCTTTCCCAGAAATTTTACATTATTATACAATCCTAACTCATATGCTAATTTTTCAGTTTCGCTCTTTTCTGGTCCATCTCCAATTAATAGCAATTTTGCAGCTATTCCTTGCTCGAGTATCTCTTTTAGTATTCTTATCGTGTCTGGCACACGCTTTACTGGTCGAAAATTCGATATGTGAATAAGAATTGCTTCTCCATTAGGTGCAAATGTCTTTTTCAGGTTACAACTTTCAATTCTTTTGTATATTTTTGTATCAATAAAATTTGGAATATGATGGATTTCATTTTCTATTTGGAATTGTTGAATGGTTTTATCTCTTAAATATCGCGAAACAGCTGTAACCGCATCCGATTGCTCTATTGAATATTTGACTATTGGCGAAAACGCCGGTTCAAGCCCTATCAGCGTAATATCAGTCCCATGCAATGTCGTTACTAATTTTACATTGCTCTGCGTTGCTATTTGTTTACTCAATATTCCACTAACTGCGTGCGGTATAGCGTAATGAACGTGAATTATATCGAGTTTTTCATACTTAAGCACATCAAGGATTTTTCCCGTCAATGCCAATGTGTAAAGATGAAATTCAAACAGTGGATAATGTGGTATTTCTACCTCGTGAAAAAAAATATTCTCTCTAAATCTATCCAGTCGAATTGGATTCGCATAACTAATAAAATGCACTTCCCAGCCTCGTTCTGCAAGGGCTTCTCCAAGCTCTGTTGCTACTATTCCGCTTCCACCATATGTGGGATAACAAACCATTCCTATTTTCATAATCTTACCCGTTTGTAATATGAGCAAAGAATTTTACTATACAATTGCAAAACCATTTAGAGCCGAACAAAAAATTAAAGGCTCCAAATTTATCGCGTCTGTTGCAAGCGTCTCAACCCGCGACGAAGCACTCCTTTTTTTAGAGCAAATCCGTAGTGAATATTTCGATGCCACACACAACTGCTTCGCATATCGATTGGGTGCCGAGGGATTGGACGTCCGTTTCGGCGACGATGGCGAACCTAACGGCTCCGCTGGCAAACCGATCCTGTTCTCTATCAAAAAATTTGATTTAAGCGATATTATTGTTGTCGTTACTCGTTATTTCGGTGGCACAAAACTTGGTATCGGCGGTCTTTCTCGCGCTTATTCGTCAAGTACTGAACTTGCACTCTCTCAGTGCGAGAAAAAGATTGTTCATATAACTACTGCCATAAGAGTGCTTAGTCCCTATGAAGACGTCTCCGTTGTCAAAAAATTGATTAATGAATTCGCTGTTTCTGCCACCGAAGACTACAAAGATTCCGTCGAGTTTGTTGTTCACATCCACCAGTCCAAAATAGACGAATTCGAACGAAAAGTGATCTCTTCGACAAACGGACGTTCAGGTGTCTTCCCAGTGTAATATCCAGTCTCTCTATCATAAATAACAAAGAGGCTGTACTTTTTACTGCACAGCCTCTTTATCAGTTTAGCCAATCAATAATCTTATTCTTTAATTCCGAAATATTTGTTCCATATATCCAATTGTTCCGTTGTGAGGATTGATTTTAAATTTTCAAGGAATGCATCGTGGCAATCTTTCAAGCCTTCAAGAGCTGTTACAATAACTTCATTTGTTTCCATTGCTGTGCGTGTTTCTTCGCGTAACTGTTTGAGTGCTTGAATTGCCTGTTCTCTTGTAATTTCGCCTGCTTTAAGTTGTTCCATAATTTGGCGTCGTTGAGCATTTGCATCCTCAATTATTGCTCTTTGAGCTTCACGTAACATTTGGCGATATTCTTTAATACAATCTTCAAGCTCTTGTGCAAAAATCTTTACTTGTTCTCTTTGTGCAGAGTCAAGCTCGAGCATACGTAAAAGAACCCCAATTCTGAATTGTCCTTTGTTAGGTTCTGGCTTTGGTGGCATTTCACCATTGGGTCCTTTTCCATTGCCGCCAAAAGGTGGAGTGAGCATCTTATCATATACGTTCTGAAGTGTGAAATCTGTCGTTAAATTTGCTTCTGACACTTCACCTACCATTGCATCAGGAGAGAGTAGAACCATTGAATAGTCAATATCATTGTCCCCTGGTTCAAAAGGATTTTCATTTTGGCAAGCTGCTATTCCAAGCATAGCTGCTAAAATTGCTACAACATAAATGTTGCGGAATAAATTGCTTTTCATACTAACCTCAAAATAATGTTGAACTGAGTTCTAACCTTTTGACTAAATTACACTCAATTGGTTTAACCGTTTCAAAAAAATTAATAAAAATTTTGATTATTGATTTTTTTATCATAAATACTTAATTTTGTATAGTGATAAAGCCAATTTAGCTCAGTGGTAGAGCAGCTCACTCGTAATGAGCAGGTCAGGGGTTCAAGTCCCCTAATTGGCTCAAAAAAAAACAGGCTTATTTTAGCCTGCTTTTATTATCAAAATCCAGTGTTTCATAGATACGCACACCAGAAATACCTCAAATACGAGAAGAATTGATAATTAATCTGATATATTCCTGTTGGAATAGCAGCAAAAACTAATATTACTATTATCCCGATACTATAAACTAATACAGATGGTTTATCGAAAACAACTGCAGCTGCTTTCAATATTCTTGCAATAACCCATAACTTAATTAGTAAAAACAGTATAACAGCTATTATCGCGACTGAATTATTTATTTCAAGTAAACGAATGAGTGGAATTGCAAATGGAAGCAAAGCAACAAACGGAGCACTTGCCCAAACCGATATTATCAAACAATCAGAAAAATATATCCTTGCTCGAGAAAAGAAAGCAAATATTTTTATTACTATCGAGATAGCAAATAACACAATAAAACTAATCAATGCAACTATAAATAACGAAACTTCCGGCATCCATATCATCTTGTATATTATTTCCTGCCAAAAACTTGATGGACAAGCAAGCATTATCAAAAATTGAGTTATATCATAATTCCTGTAATAAAATAGAAGTGATGTTACAAACATTCCTATCGTGAACGATACAATTAGAGCAAGTATTACAGTTTGAAACGAAGGAATAATCCTTTGGTCCCGTATATCTGAATAAAAATTATATGGTCTCAGGATTGCACGAGTGAGATATTCCCGAAAACGCCGGAAACGATTAATAAAAAATAACAATACTACTAACAATATAAAACCAAATATTATGAAACTGACCAAAGTTTCACCCGAATAACTTCCAGCATTTATCAAAGGTTCTTTTTCGTCATTGAATAAAGCCTGCAACATTGAATATGAAAAACGTGGCTTATTTGTTAAGTCCGTAATTCCAGTCGTCAAAATTGATGAATGATAATTATTCGTTCCTAAATATGGATGATTAAGCTCGTAATCGTTGAATGAATTAATTACAACACCAAACGAACCATTCTGAAAAGATAAGTTATACAGACTTTTAATATAAAAAGCTTGATGTTCATTTGAGTATGGGTCAGAATATCCGTTGTGGTTGTGCTCATTGACTGGAACACCAAAGCAAGTGATAAAAGGTTTGTTGTCGTTTCTTTGAATTATATCTCTCAAAATACGAGATTGGCTCAAAATTGAATTTTCTTTCTTTAGATTAATCCCAATGAAATCAAAATTGTCCGAATTGACAATCTTTTCATCAGAATTAATAAACTTATAATATAAATAATTCCCTTTCGAAGTGATAATGGATTTTATATTAGATGCAAACTCATTCGGGAAACTTGCCTCGCAAATTCCATCAGAGAAGCCAAATGCAAAAGTTGAAGCATAATTCTGCTTGAAATAGGTGAGTAATCTGCTTTGATTTTTAATAAATACTTTAAATTCATCGCGTTCCAATAGTTTATTCGGTATAGCATATACTGGCAAATCAAGTAGCATCAGCAATCCGTATTTATCACATAAATACGCAAAATATGGATGAGGTGGATTAAATTTGAAACGTATCGCGTTTGCTCCAAGCGTCTTTATCATTCTTATGTTCTCTTCCATTCTCCATAGCGATAAACTTTGCCCCGATGAAATATGATAATCTATATAACTTACAGCTTTCAGAGGAGTTTGATTGCCATTTAGAATAAAATTTGACTTGTCTTTTCTTGTTACAGCAATTTCGCGTAACCCAAAATTTATTGCAAAATTATCAACTGTTCTTCCCGCTTGAACAAGATTTGCCTGAATTTGGTATAAATTAGGGCTTGATGGAGACCATAAAGATGGTGCTGTAATATTAAATTTCACATCTACATCAATTGTCCTTTCTGCCTCAATCGAAACCTGTCGTGGCTCTCCAATGGCAATGGTTTCGCCGGTTCCAGTTTTTACAATCTTAGTTTCGAGAAGAAAATTTGCCTTGTTTTTTGATTCCAAATATTCACCTGAACTACTCTGCAATTTTGAAATTAAATCGAAATTAGCAGAAGAAACAGAAATAGTTGCATTTATATTTGCTTGCGAATAATTATTCGACAAAGAGTAATTTGTATTAATGTCGCTTATCCAAACTGCTGGATTACCAATTAAAAAAGCTTCACGCACCAATCCGTTGTATCGCTTCCTTGCATAAATATAATGCTCAAAAACAGTATTGGTTATATCATTTGGAACTAAAAAAGTAATTCTTATCTCGTTTTCTCCTGCTTCCAATGCCTTAGGCGGAATTTTCACCCATATCGGAGCCATCGAGCTGATAAAGCGTCCCAAAAATTGTCCATTTATCGCAATTTCTGCTTGATGATTAAATCCTAATAAAAACAACTGCCAGCTTAGTGATTCTTGTTGAGATTTTTCAATACGTACTTTCCTCACTAATGTGATTTTTTCTAAATTAACATCTGAATACGGTATATGAACATTTTCCCAGTTTATCCCATCTGCAGATTTTTCCCATCGCCCGTTCAAAGGAATGATATATCGTGTGTCTGAATTTAGTATTGTCTTTATTTCACTTTGGGATAAATTTTTTGCATTTATTGAAGAATTTATAAATATTAGAGATAGGAGAATAATAAAAAGTTGAATGTT
>CALGXJ010000013.1 GCA_937936035.1 Eximiradius proteiniborus | reverse complement strand
ATGTGCTTGGAGTTGAAGGCGTCGAATATATGATAAAAGATGCAAGAGATGCGCCTCTGAAATTTTTCTTCGGAGTGCCATCGTGTGTGCCAGCTACAAATTTTGAAACCTCAGGAGCAAAGATAACACCGGAAGATATTGAAATTCTATTCAAGAAATATGAGATAAAATATTTAAGCGAGATGATGAACTATCCGGGGGTGATTTTCGAAGATCCAGAAGTGATTAACAAAATAGAGATTGCACGGAAAATTAACAAAAAGATTGATGGACATTCACCCGGACTTTCCGGGGATCAATTAAAGAAGTATGTTTCGTTCGGTATTTCCACCGATCACGAATCATTTACATATCCTGAGGCATTAGAAAAAATAAACTATGGTATGAAAATATTGATACGCGAAGGTTCTGCAGCAAAAAATTTTGATGCACTATCAAAGCTAATAGCAGAACATAACGATATGTGTATGTTTTGTACAGATGATATTCATCCAGACGACTTAGTGACCGGTCATATTAATTTAATGGTAAAGAAGGCATTGGGAATGGGTTTTAATTTGTTTGATGTGTTGAGCGTTGCTTGCCTGCGACCGGTAGAACATTATGGACTAAATGTAGGGCTTTTGAGAATTGGCGATCCTGCTGATATGATTATTGTGGATAACTTTGAAAATTTCAACATTTTGCAAACATACATTGATGGGAAATTAGTTTCTGAAAATGGCGTTACTTATCTAAATCCGACAATTTCTGAGAAATTGAATATTTTTGAAGCTGAAAAAATTTCGCTTGAAGATATAAAAATTGAAGCTCGCAGTTCCCGAATTCAAGTCATCAAAGCACTTGATGGAGAGTTAATTACTGAAAAATTAATTTGTAATGCAAAAATTGATAATAATTGCGTAATATCAAATATTGATGACGATGTATTGAAGATTGTTGTATATAATCGTTATCAAAAGTCGAATCCGGCAATAGGATTTATTAATAATTTCAAGTTGAAAAAAGGTGCTATTGCAACGACGATTGCTCACGATAGTCATAATATTATCGCCGTGGGTGCAGATGATATTTCATTGGTTAATGCTATCAATACAATCGTTGATAACAAAGGAGGCTTGTGTGTTGCCACGCCAACAGAAAGCGAGGTGCTCCCGTTGCCAATTGCAGGATTGATGTCTGAAATGGATTATGAATCTACAGCTACTCTATACAAGAAGCTGACAAAAAAAGCAATTCAATTGGGAACAGAATTGCGTGCTCCATTTATGACATTATCCTTTATGGCACTGCTGGTAATACCTAAACTTAAATTAAGTGATAAAGGATTGTTTGACGGTGAAAAATTTGAATTTACAGATTTATTCGTGTAAAATCAAATTAGAATAAAGGATACAGAAAATCAGACCTTAGTTTGAGTAAAAATTTTTCAGATTGATTGTAATAAAAGCTTTATTTTCCATTTTTTCCTTTTTCGTGAGGTTGATAGACAACAACATCGACCTCGAATGTTGTAACCATTCCACCAAAATTATGCCCTGTAAATATATTATCTAAATGTTCGATAAACTCAAAAATTTTCTCTTTTTTATCAATAATCTCTACAACAATGGGCAAGTCGGCTGATAGTGCCAAAATCTTAGCTGAATGGATTACGCTGTTCGCTCCATAGGACAGCACACCACGAAAAACAGAAGCACCTGCCAGCCCCTTACGTTTTGCTTCGAGCACCAAAAATTCGTAGGTCGGCTGATGTTTATACTTATCCTGCGAACCTATATATATGCGCAGAACCTGCGATTTACCTTCCAATTTCATTGTTTATCTCCATATATAATTAACAACTGTTTTGCCAAATAATGTAAGTGAAATACCTAAAAATACACTTACTCCCATATAAAAAGTCAAGAACAGAACTTCTCTATCGTTAATTAAGTTAATAGTATCATTTGTAAAAGTAGAAAATGTGGTAAGACCGCCGCAAAAACCGACTGAAAGCATTAATCTCATCTCGGACGAAAGCACCTCCCCTTTTTCGAATATTCCAAGAATTATGCCAATCAAAAAGCACCCAACTAAGTTTACAATTAAAGTTCCTAATGGAAAGGTAGTAGGGAAAATTTTGTGAACGAGCACGGTAGTAATGTATCTCGCGATGCTTCCGATAAACCCGCCTATTCCTACAAATATCGCTCCTTTTAACATAAAACTCCTATAAAAAATTACTTATAATTTCTTATAGGAGTTATCAGCCATCGGTGGCAGTTTTGGCGAACTCCATCGCCATTTTCATTCAAATTTACGAAAAATTTGTGATTAGGCAAAAAACAAACAATAATATAAAAAATAGGTTAAAATAAATTACTTGCGATAAAGCAAAATTCTTCGTTTGAGTTGAAATAATGTTCAAACTGTTGTTTAGAGACAGGCTGACGATTTGAAATAAAAGACTTTAGAGTAAAAATTTTCAATCCAATTTCATCATTTAAAAACTCGAATAAAGAATTGGCATCAGTGCCATAGAAATCACTTGCTCCGCGGCCAGATTCGAATAAAATAGTAGGCTTACTCGATTTAAGCAGATTAATTGCTCCTTTCAGAACTGGGAATTCGCCACCTTCGACATCGATTTTGAGGAAATCTATGCGTTGAGTATCAGGAATAAGCAAGTCTAAACTCCTAACTTCTACCTCAATTTCTTCAATTTTCGGAGAGGAGATGTCATATCGCCTTCTTTTAATGCCACTATAAGCAGGAGCATTTTTTACGTACTGGAAGGACGAGCGTCCTTCTTTATCAGAAAGAGCATAAGAAAAAATTTTTGCTTGAGAATCAAATTTTTTCACTAATTCGGAATATAAATGAGGTAGTGGTTCGAATGCATAATGAGTTCCATAAGGAGCATATTTAAGGAAAAGTTTGAGTATATCGCCTTTGTGGCAGCCAACGTCTATACAATTAGAATTAGTTTTAAGTATTTTTTTCAGAATAAGTCTGGTAATCCTATCATACTCAATATTTTTCGTAATGTCGATTTTCGAAAGGATAAATGCTTCGCGTATAATATTTTTCAAAAGTCCCATATAAACATTAAAAATAAAAGCAAATTACTATTATTATGTTATATTTCAAAACATCTATTAAACTTGATTTATTAATAGAAGAAGTCTAAACAATATTACATTCAATAAATTAATTTTCTGCAACATTAATTATTAAAGAAGAATTTTCAGTGAAAGATTTGAAGAACAGCTAATAATAAGGGGCGTAATGCTAACGCCCCCTAATACTTGAGAACAAAGAGCTTGAGAATAATTATTTTATCAAATCATAATAGTCAAACGGCAAAATGTATAGTGGTTTGCCATTATTGTTAATTCTGAACTTAATGTCGTTTGAAATTTCTTTTGGAAAGATATTCATTTGTTCAGCTTTTGCTTCAAATCCGAAATCAAAAGGAATAGCAGATGATGGCCAGAATTCATCAATTTTAATCACATCGTTCTTTTTGAAATCAATTTTCTTTTTTGCTATTTCAATTGCTTTGTCGATACCGCCAATATCGTCGACAAGCCCGATGGTTTTACCTTTTGCTCCTGAATAAATACGACCTTGTGCGATTTTTCCAATAGTTGCACTATCAGTATTTCTTCCTTTCGCAACTTTATTAACAAAATCGCCATAGAATTCTGCTATTAATCCTTTGAAATTGGACAATTCCTCGTCGGTAAAATTGCGGGCTGGAAGGCCAATTCCAATAAAAGGCAAAGAAATTGCATTACCCAAATCGGAATGTTTCCCTCGTTTTACTACATCGTAAGTAATACCCAAGCTGTCCATTAATCCTTTGTTATAGATGTAAGAAGCTATAACACCGATGGAACCTGTAACTGTAATTGGTGTAGCCAATATTGTGTCCGCGTCCATTGAAAGCCAATATCCACCTGATGCAGCGACTGCACCCTGTGAAACAATAATAGGCTTTTTCCCTTTATGGCGACGGGTAACTTCTGCAACCAGGTCGGAAGCAAAAGCTGAACCACCGGGAGAATTCACACGAAGAATAACTGCCTCGTATTTATTGCCTCCAAGAATATTATCCAAAACTTTTGATAATTTTCTTCCTGAAATGCCTGTTTCTAAATCGCAAACACCTTCGGCATAGACAACAGCGATTTTTCTATCCTGATCGCCCCAGCGATTGTCGATTGGAGTAAAGTCTTCGAAGCGAATTTTTTCGTTAGAAATAACATAATCCTTGTTATTAGCCTTAATCAGAGTATCGATTTTGTCCCAACGATGAATTCGATCAATTAATTTTTTATCTTTAGCTTTGTTAGCAGTAATAATGAGTGAATTTAAGATGTCGTCGAATTCGTTATCCGATAAATTGCGCGCAGTTTTAATCTCATTTTTAGCTAAATTGAACAAATCATCTATATATTCTTCACGTTGTTCTTTTTCACCATCGGAGAAGTTGGTTCTCGAAAAGCTTTCTGCAGCAGATTTATATTTGAAAAGCCGTATCTCTTCAAAACCCAAACCATATTTTTCCATAAATTTTTTGTAGTAGCTTCTGCTGGAAGAGAAACCTTCAATCGATACTTCGCCTAGAGGTTCGAGAATAATTTCATCTGCAACTGTAGCTAAATGGTAGTTTCTGATATTGTAACTTTCTGAAAATATTACAACTTTTTTGCCAGCAGCTTTTAGTTGTGCAAGTTTTTCACGAATTTCCCACATATCAGAATAACTTGCAGTAAAATCAGTAATATTAAGATACAGTTCTACTATTTCTTTGTCATTTTTGATAGCATCAAGTTTTTTCAGAACATCATAAATTGTAGTGTATTGCAAGTAAAATGGGAAAATCATAGATAACAGGGATGATTCTGGTTGGAGAGAACCTTTGAGTTCGAGTTTGGCAACTTTTTTCTTGCTTAGAAAAGCATCATAGATAATTGATCGGTCGAGCGGAGAAAGTCTGACTAAATAGGCATTTGTTGCATCATTAAAATTGTCTTTTGAAGGAGCAGAAACAACGGAACCAATCCCAAAATGACCGAAACTAATATCAAAACCAATCGAGAGACGTTCATCAGAGAAATAGCGGCCACCAATTCTGATTCCGTCAAGAATTTCGTAATTGATACCAGCACTCCATTTGACTTTTTTGTAGTCATCTAAATTGCTTGCTGCACCATCAATGAAGAAAGTAAGTGGATAATTTTTAATGGGTCTTAGAGCTAATTCGGCAACGTGTTCTTCCTGCAAATTCCTGAAGTTACTCTGATAAGTGTAACCGGCAGAAACATATGGCAATGGACGCCAAAGAAGCCCAACTATATAGGAAGGTCGGAAACCGAAAGGATTATCACCGCTTATTGCAGCGTAGCCAAAGCCAATTCCAAATTTTCTATCTCCAAATCCGAGAGAATACCTAATATCGTAAAATGATCTACCTGAAAAATCATAACGAACTACTCCTGAACCAAAATATTTACCTCCAAAGAAAAGACCATAATCAGGTTTATCGAAATTTCTATTTTTGTCGTTAATCATAAAAAGAGATTCATTTCGGTTGGTCATTGCAAGAGTAGCAGGGTTGATGAAACCGTAGCTCCCATAACGGAAGGCACCTTCGCTTGATTGAGTCCAGAAGGACTGAGAGTAGTATGGAATAAATCCCGCACCTTTAGCAAAAATTGCCGGAACAGAAATCGCAAAAATCAACAAAGTTATTATTTTTCTCATACGGACCTCATAGAAATATGGTTAATTAACTTTCAGTATTTACGATGATTGATTGAAAAAGTTTCAAAATTTACAATTTGAAGATTAATAATATTTGTTATAATTTTGTTATTTTTTTAAAGCAAAATTTAGCAAAGGATAATTATGAAACAATCGCAATTATTTATACCAACTTTGAAAGAAAATTCATCAGAAGCACAAATTCCATCGCATCAATTAATGTTGAGAACAGGACTGGTGAGGCAGCTTGCATCAGGAGTATTTTCATTTTTGCCACTTGGATATAAAGTAATCAAAAAGATTGTACAAATTCTTCGTGAGGAAATAGATGCAATTGGTGGACAAGAATTTTTGCTACCAGCTTTAAATCCGATCGAAATTTGGGAGCAAACGGGAAGAGTGGAAGCAATGGGAGATGTATTATTTCACATAAAAAACCGTGAAGGGCTTGTGCTTGCTCCAACACACGAAGAGATTATTACTTATCACGCAAAACAGCATATTAAATCATATCGTGATCTGCCACAAATCTGGTATCAAATTCAAACAAAGTTTCGCAATGAACCGCGTCCTAAATCAGGAGTATTGCGCGGTCGGCAATTTATAATGAAAGATTCGTATTCTCTTGATTCGTCGTGGGAAGGGTTAGATGTTTCCTACCAGAAGCACCACGATGCTTATTGCAGAATATTTGAACGCTGTGGCATAAAGTTCTTTGTTGTTGGTGCCTCGTCGGGCGCAATGGGTGGCAACAAAAGCGAAGAGTTTATGGTAGTGTCGGATTCAGGCGAAGATGTTGTAGCAATAGCTGATGACGGTTATGCTGCAAATGTTGAAGTAGCTACCTCTGCCCTATCTCCGGTTGGCAGAATTGAGCAGGATTTACCAATAGAGAAATTTCCTACTCCGAATGCCAAAACAATTGATGATTTGATTGAGCAATTCGGAATTCCTGAGGAAAGATGTGCTAAATCTGTTGTATATATTGTAGAGGATAAACCTGTTTTGATTTTTATGCGCGGGAATGATGAACTAAACGAAAGCAAGCTGCAAAGTGTGTTAGGAACTGGAACATTCCGTCCAGCTGAGAGCGAGGAATTAATTCGTTATACTGGTGCTGATCACGGTTCTATCGGACCAATTAATTTAAAAACGAATATAAGAATTATTGCAGATAAATTGCTAAAAGATGCTAATGGCTTGGTTAGTGGCGCGAATGAAGATGGTTTCCATTATAAAAATATTGATTTTAAGCGCGACTGCCCATATATAACTGAATTTTATGATTTAAGAACAATTCGAGAAGGTGAACCATCTCCGATATCAGGAGCACCAATAAAAGTTGTTAAGGCAATTGAACTTGGCCATATTTTCAAACTTGGGACAAAGTATTCAGAAGCATTGGAAGCAAAGTTCCTGGATAAAAACGGAAAAGAACAACCAATAATAATGGGAAGCTACGGTATAGGTGTGGAACGAATTATGGCTTGCTTTATCGAACAAAACCATGACGAAAAAGGTATAGTCTGGAAACGACCTCTTTCACCGTTTGATATACATCTAATTGCTGTGAATCAGCAAAAATTCCCTGAAGTAAAGGCTAAATCTGAAGAACTTTATAACGAATTAGGTAAGGCGGGTTATGAGGTTCTTTACGATGACCGTGAGGAAACACCCGGAGTGAAATTCAACGATGCGGATTTAATTGGCTTGCCATTACAAATAATTGTTGGACCGAAAAATTTGGGAAACAACAAATTAGAAATAAAAATAAGAGCAACCGGAGAAAGAAAATTAGTTGAAATTGATAAACTAAAAGAAGAGTTAGCGAATTTAATATAATAATAAAGTATAATAGATTAGAAAGACATTAGAAAGATATAAAAAAGAGGCTGTTAAAAAAAACAGCCTCTTTTTGTTAGCTAAAAGTTTACTGCTTCGCCATAGGCAGCTGCCGCTGCTTCCATAATAGCTTCGCTCAAAGTAGGATGAGCGTGGACAGTCTTGAATATTGATTTTCCGGTTGCTCCGACGCTACGAGCTAAGCCAACTTCAGCAATAAGTTCAGTAACATCGGGACCAATCATATGAGCCCCTAATACTTCTCCATATTTTGCGTCGAAAACCAGCTTTACAAAGCCGCGAGCTTCGCCGATACCGTGGGCTTTGCCGCTGGCAGTAAATGGGAATTTGCCGATTTTCACCTCATAGCCTAATTCTTTTGCTTTTGCCTCTGTCAAGCCAACGCTGGCAACTTGTGGTTGGCAGTAAGTGCATCCCGGAATATTGCTATAATCGACGCCATCAACTTCGTGCCCTGCAATGAATTCTGCGGCAACGATACCTTCAGCTGATGCTTTATGAGCAAGCCAAGGAGCGCCAGCCACATCTCCAATCGCAAACACACCTTCAACGTTTGTTCTAAGAAATTTATCTACTTTAATGAATCCTTTTTCTATTTCTACTCCGATATTTTCGAGACCGATATTTTCTATATTCGCCTGAATACCGATTGCATTCAAGGCAATATCAGCTTTGAGAGTTTCTTCGGAACCGTCTTTTTTCTGAACTTTAACTTCAACACCATCACCTTCAGCTTTTGCAGATAAAACTCTTGTGTTAGTCATTATCCTGATTTTATCTTTTCTGTAATTACGCTCTAATTCTTTAGAAATTTCTTCATCTTCAATTGGAAGTAGTCTATCCATCATCTCAATGATAGTAACTTCTGTTCCGAATGAGTTATAGAAATAAGCAAATTCGACACCGATAGCACCAGCACCCATAATAATCATAGACTTAGGTGGTTCTTGCAGGATAAGTGCTTCTTTGCTTGTAATCACCTTTTTCCTATCGACTTCGATACCCGGGAACATACGTGGACGAGCACCAGTTGCAATAATCACATTTTTTGTTTCGATAGTGTCAGTAATATTTCCATCTTTATCTTTTACTTCAATTATATTTTTGGTTTTGAAGGAGGCTTCGCCTTTAAGATGTTCAACTTTGTATTTTTTGAAAAGGAAGCCAATTCCATTTGACATTTTGCTGGCAACATCGCGGCTTCTTTTGATCACTTGATGGAAATCGACATCAAATTTTTCAATATTGAAGCCGTAGTTTTTCGCTTCTTTTAAAAAGTGCATATATTCAGCATTTTTTAGTAATGCTTTCGTTGGAATACAGCCCCAATTCAAGCATATACCACCAAGATGCTCCCGTTCGACACAAATTGTTTTCAAACCAAGTTGCGATGCTCTAATTGCCGCTACATATCCACCGGGTCCCGCACCAATCACAACAAGATCAGCACTAATTTTATTCATAATTTCTCCATAATGTGAAAAAATATTAACTAAATTAGTCGTTTAGACGTTTTAATGTTCATAAATATTTAGTAAATGTATAATTTTTGTCTGTATTGCAACTAATCGAATAATTGATAATGAATAGAATTTTAAAATGGTTATTATGTCTTGTTGTATTTTTTTATCAAGCAATAAATTTATTTGCAAGTGATGTAAATAGTTTGATTGAATTTAATACACAGAAATTTAAGTATATTCTCGAAACAGCTGTAAAAAACCATATAGACACGTTCGATATTGAACAAGCATCAGAAAGTGCTTTTCAGGCAATGCTGAATTTTTTAGATAATCAAAGTAATTATTATTCAGCTAAGCAACTAAAAGAATATCAAGAAAAAAACACTGGTAGAGCTGAAGGAATTGGAATAACACCAGTAGCATTAAATGATTCAGTTCTAGTAGGTTCAGTGCAGAAGAATTCGCCTGCAGAAAAAGCAGGCATTAGTCGTGGCGATATATTACTTTTCGTTGATAATCAAGCAGTAACAGGAAAAACACAGCAAGAGGTAAACGAACTGCTTGCTGGAGATACAGGAACCGTTGTTAATCTAATATTAAAAAATACAACAGGCGAATTGAAAAATTTCGTTGTAGGTAGAGAAATATTCAAAGTGTCCAGCATTGCAGCATCATTTTACTTAAAATTTAGTAAAATTGGATACATAGCTTCGTCACGGTTCACCTCTAATGTTTATAATGATTTGACTACTGAAATAGATAATTTTCTGAAAAAAGGATTAGAATGCCTTATTATCGATTTAAGAGGAAACCCTGGAGGATATTTAGACGAAGTAGTGAAAGTTACAGCTGAATTTCTACCTAAAAACAGCCTTATTTTATATACAAATTCAAAGAACAGCGAATTTAGTTTTAATTTCAAAACAGATAAAAATGGTAAATATTTAAAAATACCATTAATTTTGCTTGTGGATGGACAAACAGCATCCGCTGCGGAAATATTAGCAGCAGCATTGCAAGACCACGACAGAGCGATAGTGCTTGGAGAAAATACATATGGCAAAGGCACAGTGCAAAGATTATGGACATTGAAAGATGGTTCAGGTTTTAGATTAACAGTTGCCGAATATTTTTCTCCGATTGGGAGACGCATAGACAAAAGTATTTTGAAAAAGAACATAGGGAAAACTGAATTAGACGAAAGTTTAAGATTATCTGTTGGTGAAGAAGCTTTCAAAGAAATATCCAGAGCATTCGAAGAGACTGGTGGGGCAACCCGTTTGCCAACCTACACAACGCACAAAGGCAGAACGCTTATTTCAAAAGGAGGCATCTTCCCGGATGAATTAGTTCGGAGCGATACTTTAACTTTGCTTTCCAGAGTGCTTATGAATAGAGGAATTTTATTTGAATTCACACGAAAATTATATTTTTCTTTTTATCAAAAGACAATGAAAAATGAATACAGAGAATTAGAAAGTTTTCTGCAAAATTTCAATGTGGATGAGCAATTATATAATGATTTTCACCAATTTTCGTTATCAAAAAATATTTGGAATGTAGAAATGGCAAGAATAGACGAGCAAAATATTAAAAACCTGATAAAGTCATATTTAGCACTCTGGCACTGGGATAATCACGGATTTTACGCTACGCGTGCTTTTGATGATAAAGTATTACATAAAGCAATTTCATTTAAAGAAAAGGCAAAATCATTAATCAATTAGGAGTTTATATGAAAAGAAGCACAAACATAATAATATGGATTTTATCGTTTGTAATTATGATTGCAAGCGCTACATACCAACGAATGACTGGTCCCACATATCCGATGAGAGGAAAAACTGAAAACAATGGAAAAGAAATAAAATTTAAATTACCGCGAAGCCACGACGGAAGCGGCAGTGAGCTAGTTAAAATTGAGGTACCAGACGAAACAATCAGCGGACAAATTACTTTGAAGCGATATAAAAGCTATGATGAGTGGACAACTCAAGAAATGAAACGCGATGGAAAATTTTTGCTTGGAGATATACCGGAGCAACCGCCCGCAGGCAAAGTAATATATTATGTAAGTTTGATTAAGGAAAATGGTGAAAAAATAAGACTGAACGAAGAACCTGCAATAATCAGATTTAAAGGGGTTGTTCCGAAATGGCTGTTAATTCCTCACGTTATTTTTATGTTCTTTGCTATGGTGCTTTCAGTAAAAACCGGGTTGCATGCGGCTTTTGGCGGGAGCAATTTGTATAAGTATGCTTTTTGGACCACAATTTTATTTTTCATTGGAGGAATGATATTAGGACCACTTGTGCAGAAATTTGCCTTTGATGCGTATTGGACTGGTTGGCCATTCGGACATGACTTAACTGATAACAAAACTCTTGTTGCATTAATTTTCTGGCTGATTGCACTTTTCAAACTAAGGAAAAACCCAACTAATAAGACATGGGCAATCATTGCCGCAATTGTTATGTTAGCAGTATATCTAATACCACATAGCGTATTAGGTTCAGAAATTGATTACACAAAAACCCCAAATCCATAGGAGAATGAGATGAAAAAATCAATAGGACCCAAAACCTTGATTTATCCAAATCCTGTCTTGCTCGTTGGAAGCTACGACGAACAGAATTTTCCGAATTTAATGGCTGTATCTTGGGGAAGTATTTGTTGCAGCGACCCACCGTGTGTTGCTGTTTCTATTAGAAAAGCAAGATATACATATAACAACATAATACACCGAAAGGCATTTACAGTGTGTATTCCATCGGAACAGCAAGTAAATATTGCCGATTATTGTGGAATATACTCCGGCAAACAAGAAAATAAGTTCGCAAAAAATAATTTAACGGAAATTAAATCAAGTGTGGTAGATGCACCTTTTGCAGAAGAATTTCCGGTAGTGTTGCATTGCAAGCTACGGGAAGTAAATGATTTAGGAGTGCATACACAATTCATTGGAGAGATAATAGATGTTACTGTTGATGAAGAAATTTTGAATGAAAAAGGAGTTCCTGATATTGAAAAAGTTTTGCCAATCATTTATGATTATGGAACCAAAACATATTACGGTATTGGGAAAAAATTAATTGATAGTTTTACAAATATTAAAAGATAGGAGGCAGAAATGCAAAATTTTGTCTTTCATAATCCAACGAAGCTGATTTTTGGTGAAAATACAATCGAAGTAATTGGAAAAGAAATATCAAAAAGTGGTTATAAAAGAATTTTGTTGCTTTATGGTGGAGGTTCGATAAAGAAAAATGGAGTATATGATATTGTCGTAAAATCACTTAAAGACAATGGTATTGTATTTGTTGAGCATCCGGGTGTCGTTCCAAATCCAGTGCTTTCTCACGCAAATAAAGGCATAGAATTATGTAGAAGAAACAATCTGGAAGCAATATTGGCTGTTGGTGGCGGCTCAGTAATTGACGAAGCTAAATCTATTGCAGCAGGTTTTTATCTCAATAATTTGTGGGATGCATTTGAAAGAAAAGCAGAAATAAAGGATGCATTGCCGGTTTTCACAATACTTACAATATCAGGAACCGGTTCAGAGATGAACCCATTTGCTGTTTTGACCAACGAGGATGAGAAAAAGAAATGGAATATAGGGGCTGCCTGTCTATATCCAAAAGCGACAATAATAGATCCCAGAATTCAAATGAGTTTACCGTGGCACCAAACAGTAAATGGTGGAATTGATGCAATCAGCCATATTCTTGAATATTACTTTAATTCAACGGTTCAGGAAGTGTCAATTTCTGTATCAGAAGCGCTGATTAGAACAATTGTTTTATGTTTAGATAAATTGCAGGTTAATCCAAACGACTATCCGGCAAGAGCCAATTTGGCTTGGGCGGCAACATTAGCATTGAATGGTCTTGTTGGGTCATCCACCATTGGTGAATGGGCAGCACATAGAATAGAGCATGGAATAAGTGCACTTTATCCAGAGATTGCTCACGGTGCCGGGCTTGCAGTGGTATTCCCTGCCTGGATTTCTTACACAAGACGAGCGAACCCATCGCAATACGAACGTTTTGCAAAAAACGTATGGAACAGCAATTCGCTTGACGAAGCTTTGGCTGCTATGAAATCGAAATATCGTACTTGGGGTGCTCCAATATCGTTGCGTGATTTGAATATTCAGAAAGAAAAGATTGGAGAAATTGCGCATAATGCATCACGGCTCGGTGTGGTTGGAAATTTACTTCCACTTACGGAAAGAGAAATGACAGAAATTTTGGAATTAGCGTATTAGTTAAGTTAGTTTATTATTAATGAATATTGGGTAAGACGAAATGTCTTACCCATTTTTATTACTATTGCAGAATTAAAGAAGAAAAATTGATTTTTTTATTTATTCAAATAGAAGAAGCAAAAAGCATACAAATACTTAATTTAAAGGATATAGAAATAGGGAAATGAAGTGGTGGTCAGGGACGGAATCGAACCGCCGACACAAGGATTTTCAGTCCTTTGCTCTACCAACTGAGCTACCTGACCAAATCATTATTGCAAATTTAGTATTTTTCTAAATTTTATCAAAACTTTTTTTGATATGATTTGTTTTTTTTTGTTATTTTTAGATAGTTTTAGTTCCTAAGTTTTCAATAAGGAGATAAGATATGCATTTTTATATCTTAGTTGTTACAATTTTGTTTGTAATTATAAGTGAGTCTCTTTCACAACTATCAGAGATCAAATACGATAACGGAGTACAGACTGGGCACAGCTACATCTCAAAGAGGCATGGATGGGAAGAAGGCGTTAGCTTTAAAATTAGTGCTCCATGTTATGTTAGAAAATAATGGTATATTTTTATGGTGAAAAATCTACCCTTGATACTATATTCATTTGTGGTGATCCCCCTGCTGGGAACTTATATCCTACGATGTATGTATATCCGCAAAATTCGCTTACTCCTCCGATTATTTTCACATATGATGGAGAACCAGGATGGAAAGAATTTGATATTTCTGAATATCATTTGCGTTTATCAGGGTACGAATCAATTGCAATCTTGCACAAACTTAAAAGCACAGGACCTTGGTTTGCTTACGATAGTGACGGCAGAACATCAGGGCGGTCATCTTGGATTACAGACCCATTTACCCCAAATCCTCAGTTTTATAACATAAGAGGCACGATATATGAATTTCCGACAGGAGATTTTTTAGTAAGATTACTAATAGAATATGAGTTCTCTTTCTGGAATTCTTCAACTCAACCACAAGTGCCTAAGCTTTTGAATGTTAATTCAATAACAAAGTTAAGTTTTTCTGGAAATCCATCGATTGCTGATTGGAACCACGATGGATGGGATGATATTTCGTCAGGTGGTAAATTTTTTGAAAATAATAAAGATGGAACTTTTAAAAACAAAACAAGTATTTATGGGATACCAAGCGGAGGCTATGCTTGGGGAGATTTAGATAATGATAGTTTAATAGATTTGTTTGTAGGGCGTGGTTGGACTAATGATAGATTTTACAAGAACACAGGAGACGGTTTCGAAGATATTTCAGAAACTTTTAATTTTATCAATAATTATCCAACAGAAACAGCGATATGGTTCGATTATGATGTTGATGGTTTGCTTGACTTATTTATTGCTAATAGAAGGAGTGAAAGTGGAGGTCAGGAGCAGTATTATCCTAATCAATTATGGAGGAATACAGGTAATGATTTTATAAACGTAACTTATTCATCAGGAATTGCAGCAGGTGAACCAGCTCCATATTATGATTTATACGGCTCGTGTGCAGTAGATTATAACGAGGACAATTTCCCTGACATTTTTGTAGCTACTTATAGGTTGGCTCCTGATCTGCTTTATCAAAATAACAAACTGGGTGTTTTTTTTGAAGTTGGTGGTCAAACTGGAGCAAGAGGAATAAAAACAGCATCGGCAAATTATTTTGGGCACGGTATGGGTTGTCATTGGGGTGATTTTAATAATGACGGATATATAGATTTATGTGTAGGCAATCTAGCCCATTTAGATGAAAGAGCAATGTTTTCGAATCCATCTTTAATATTGCAAAACGAGGGGCCACCTGATTATAAATTTGTTGAAGTTGGGAAGCGAATGGGCTTAAGGTTTCACGAAGGAAATGCGGGTGTAATATAGTTGGACTTGAATTTAGACGGATATTTAGACCTTTGGCACGGGAAATATGCAGGTGGAGTTGGTTCTTTTTATTTAAATCAGGGACCACCTGATTATAAATTGAAGGATGTAACTTGGGAACTTGGAGCAGTAGTTCAGAATCCGTGGACGGCTGTATTTTTGGATTTTTACAATGATGGGGATTTAGATATAATTATGAATGGGATTTTATTCCGAAACGACATTGAAAGACAAGGTAATTGGGTTGCATTCAGATTACAGGGAAGACCAATTAACAA
>CALGXJ010000012.1 GCA_937936035.1 Eximiradius proteiniborus | reverse complement strand
ATAAGTGGCAAATAAGTAACAAATAGGGGATGAGCGTTCTGACTGCTTTGAGTTTGTTTCAAATTTACTTTTACAGAATAATTATTCTGTTCTGGCAACAAATCTGTTTCAGCAGATAATTGATATATAGGATGTCCCGGTTTTTTTAGCCATTGGTCAAAGAAAACATTTAAAGATACAGGTGAATCAATTACTTCGTCTTCAAAATGCTGCTGAAATTTATCAACATTGATGTTTGAAAATGCATATTTTTTCAGCAAGTTACGAAAAGTAGGGAAGAAGACATTATCTCCAAGCATAATTCTCAATTGGTGGTATACCCAGGAGGCTTTGTTATAAACAAGTAAACTGAACGGAAACGAAAACAAGTACTGATTAGGAATTCCATAAATTGGGACAGTCATTAAAAATTTTCTACTACGATATTGGTTGCCAACTGCATCCATATAGTTTAAATAAGTTTCGTAACCGCCCCAGTCTTCTGCCCAAATTGCTTCGCTCCAAGTAGCCCCACCTTCGTTGAACCAAATATTGCTCCAGTCTTCGCAAGAAACTAAATCGCCAATCCACTGGTGTGCCATTTCGTGAGCAATACCTGATTCGTTTCTACCACGAAGCCAGGAACGATTAACAAAAGTTATTGTCTGATGTTCCATCCCGCCAAAATAAAATGGCTGTATCGCTACCTGTCCATATTTCCGGAAAGGATAGGGGATAAATGCGTCTGAATAAATTTGCATAATTTTGGATGTAGGTTTAAAGGCATTTTTTGCATTATAAACCATCCAGTCTGTTTTCTCATTATCTAAATCATTCTCCCAGACATAATATACTAATTCAATAGAATCCAATTGATTATTAGAATATTTGAACCATTCGTTGTAGGAAACATATTTTGATGCAGCAACAGCCATTAAATATGTCGAAATCAATACGGTGTCAGCCCAGTGATAAGTTACAGTTTCTTCGTTTTCATCAACATTCATAAGCAATCCGTTTGAAACAGCAAGAAAGCCTTTGGGCACTTTGATAGATATGCTTGCTCTTGCTTTATCGTTTGGTATGTCGTTGCAAGGCATCCAATATCTAGCATCTTCTGGTTCGCTCATTGTATAAGCAATTCGTTCCTGTGTATATACCATTTCTCCACTCGGACCATATCCTACCGGCATATCTTTTGGATAAAGATAAAACCCAAGAGTATCCGGACCTACAAATTTGTAATCAATTAATACATCTATGGTATCACCAATATTTTGAAAATTGTCTAATGGAATAGAAAGCAAACCCTCTGAATAATCAAATGAAGAAACTGCGATATCGTTAATAAAAACAGAGTTAATCAATAAGTTCACAGCGTCAAATTCAATCTTGTTAATATTGGGTTCTGTAATTTTGATAGTAATATTGTTTTTGCCGGAAAATTCAAATTTAATTGGTTCAGAAGATAATGCTTCAGTCCAATCTAGTTCTAAATTATAGTATAGAACGTCGTAATTACGGTTGGTTTTACTATCAAGCAACTTTTGATATTTAGGTAATTCATAGTTACTTATTAGATTTCTTTTATATTCGAAAAAGTCTCCTTTTTCTAATAAAAATTGAGGATATTGAGCTTGCAGAATACTAAAAGAAACAATAAAAATCAAAAATAAAGCTATTATTTTTTTCATAGAATACCTTTTTATAATGAAATAATAATTGAAATACTCAGTTCAGATTAGCTTCCCACCCACCCGACCTTATTTCAAAATTTGTTCTGGTGTATATTTAGGGTTTTCTTTACCCAAGGGACATCACCTCCTTATCACTCTGATTTGATTAACAGTTCGGCTATTTGAACCGCATTTGTTGCGGCACCTTTTCTGATATTATCTGATACAACCCATAAATTCATACCATTTTCGATTGTATTGTCTCTTCGAATTCGACCTACAAAAACTTCATCTTTTCCTTTAACAATGTCGGGGGTAGGGTAGTCATCATTTTGTAAATCATCAATAATCTTAATACCTTTTGAATTTGCAAGTAAATATTTTACTTCATCAATTTGAAAAGGAAATTTAGTTTCAATATTAACAGCTTCGCAATGACAAGCGAAAAATGGAAGTCGAACACAAGTTGATGTGATTTTTATATCAAATGAATGCAAAATTTTACAAGGTTCGAAATGAAGTTTAGCCTCTTCATTAGTGATTTCTGGTTGTTCTGTTTCAACAGGGTGAAATATTATATTAGAAAAAATTCTGTGTTTGTCGCTGGTTTGAAGTCCTTGGATCTCATTTTCAAGTTTGTCTAATCCTTTTTGTCCGGCGCCAGAGATTGATTGGTAAGTTGAAACAACTACTCTTGTAATTTGATATTTCTTATGTAATGGGCTAAATACAACTGCAAGGGGAATCACGTTACAGTTTGGATTAGCGATAATACCATTATGCTTGAAAATATCATCAGGATTTACTTCTGGAACTACCAATGGTACATTTCTTTCTCTCCGCCAGGCACTACTATTGTCTATTACAACACATCCACTTTTAGCTGCAATAGGAGCGTATTCCCTGCTAACAGAGGAACCAGCTGAAAAAAGAGCTATATCTAAACCTTTAAATGAATCATTATTTAAGGCTTCAATTACGAAAGTCTTGTCTTTAAATATAATTTCTTCGCCCGCGGAGTTTGGAGAAGCGAATAACCGAAGAGTGTCGATAGGGAAATTTCTTTCCTCTAAAACTTTCAAAAATGTTCTTCCAACTAAACCGGTTGCGCCAACAATAGCTAAATTAACTTTTTTCATATATACTTTTCTCAAATTCTGGAATAATAAATGAACTAATTTTAAGAGCTTGTCCTGTCTCTGAATCAATTAATAGATGCACACCACACAAATGAACATCATTTTCTGCGAGTTTATATTTGTGAGCAGTTTGAAGAGTAAATCGCTTCAGAGCAACAGATTTATCGAGACCAAGAACAGAATCGTAGGGACCTGTCATCCCAACATCAGTAATATAAGCCGTACCATTTGGAAGAAGACAAGCATCAGCAGTTTGAACGTGAGTATGCGTGCCAAGAAGTGCTGATATTCTCCCGTCGGTGTACCATCCCATTGCAATTTTTTCAGCAGTTGCTTCAGCGTGAAAATCAACGATTATTACTTTTGCTTTGTTTTGTATAATATTAATGACATAATCAATTGATTTAAAAGGGCAATCGATAGGGTACATAAAAGACCTCCCTTGTATCTGCACAACTGCAATTTGATTGCCTTTTTTCGATTGAGATATTTTATAACCACGACCAGGATTTCCTTGTGGATAATTGTTAGGACGAATAATTCTGTCGTCTTGAGCAATTAGTGGACGGGAATGCCAATTGTCCCAAATATGATTACCTGTGGTGATGACATCAACACCTAATTTAAAAAGCTCTTCTGCTTCTTCCTTTGTTATACCTTTTCCATTTGTAACATTTTCACCGTTCGCAACTACAAAATCTGCTTCATACTGTTCAATTAAATTACTTAGATGCTCTTTAACAGAATTTAATCCAGACTCACCTACAATATCACCAATAAATAAAATACTATTTTTCAATTTTACTCCATCTAAAAACTTGTTAATTTTTGTCCACTTACTATTGTAGTATCGAAGTCAGTTTTGACAAATGAAATATTATCAAACCAATTTTCTTTCAATATAACCCAAAGTTCTGTTTCAGTCATAATATCGCCTTCAAGAGTATTGACCATCATATTAAGAGAGTTCATTACGGCACTTTTGGGCGAAATTTTATCATCATTAATTACTTGCTGATGAATAAAAACAAAACCATTTTTATTTAAAGAATTATAAACCTTTCTTAATAATTCCATATTATCCCATAATGAATACTCTTGGAGTAAATATGAAATTAGAACAGCATCGTAATTACTTCCAATGTCCTGAAGATATACATCACAAGGAAGTATTTGAATATTTTCATATTTGCTAATTTGATTAACTTTTTCAATCTGACTAATAATGTTTGGGTAATCAAGACCAATACATTCTGTATTAGGATAATTTTTTGAAATTTCAATTAAATATGAACCACAACCACAACCTAAATCTAATATTCTTTTACAGTTTCTTAGATGCATATTTCTAACAACAATAGGCGCTTCGTACCTTGATTTCCATTTAAGTGAAAGCAAGTAATTATAAATCCATTCACTGTCTTTCTCGTTAACAGTTTTAAACTCTCGGGGTTTTCCTTTTTTTGTACAATATGTTAAATCTGTCCAGGAGTTCCAAAGATCGTTAATATGATGAAGTTCCCCTATATACTCTTCTCCATTTTCGATCAGATAATGCCTTGTAATAGGAGAATTCTCATATAAATCATTGTTTTTTATTAAAAGGTTGAGCGTGCATAAAGCATTGAGCAGCCTTTCAGTATTTCGCAAGTCAGATTGAATTTTATTGCAAATCTCTTTGGCTGATAATTTCTCATCACC
>CALGXJ010000011.1 GCA_937936035.1 Eximiradius proteiniborus | reverse complement strand
GTGAGCAAAATTCAGCCGATATTCTGCACCTCGATATTATGGATGGTCATTTTGTGCCTAATATTACATTCGGTCCTCTTATAGTCTCTGCAATTGGACGCTTAACCGAGCTCCCGTTGGATTGCCACCTTATGATTACTGACCCTGATAAATATATTGCCGACTTTGTCGAAGCTGGTGCTGATATGATTTCTGTTCACGTCGAAACAGGTTTTCATCTTCATCGCACTATATCGACTATTAAAAATTATGGTTGCAAAGCCGGAATAGTGCTCAATCCAGCCACACCTTTAGAATACGCTTTCGAAGCTGCCGAATTTTGCGATTTTATTTTACTTATGTCTGTCAATCCCGGATTTGGTGGGCAATCTTTTATCTCTTCTTTTCTGCGTAGGTGCGAAAAATTGAGAACTTTTCTGAATAATAATAGTTTAGTAAATGTTGAAATTCAGGTTGATGGTGGGATTACTCCTTCAAACGTTCGGCAAGTTGTCGATGCTGGCGCCAATATTATTGTTGCTGGTTCAGCTTTGTTTAACGGCGACTTCCGCTCGAATATCGAAGCCTTCAGAAGGATTGTTCAACAATAGTATTTTTCTTGCATACCTATTTTTTTTATTTTTGCTTTTTGAAATTTTTAAATTGAGAATAAAATGAACAAAGAACTATACTCCGAAATTGAAGTTTCACTCGAAACTGCTCTTGAACTTGGACTTACCGAAAATGAATACAGCAAAATCCTTGAAATACTCGGTCGCACCCCCACTTACACTGAAATTGGCGTTTTCAGCGTTATGTGGAGCGAACATTGCTCATACAAAAATTCCATCAAACAATTAAAAACACTACCTCGTTCCGGCGGTCGTTTGCTTGTATCTGCTGGCGAAGAAAATGCTGGACTTGTCGATATTGGTGGTGGATATGCAATAGCGTTCAAAATCGAAAGCCATAATCATCCATCTGCAATTGAACCTTTTCAGGGGGCGGCAACTGGAGTTGGTGGTATTTTAAGAGATATTTTTACAATGGGTGCCCGTCCTATTGCAGCATTGAATTCCTTGCGATTTGGTCATCTGGATAATAATAGAACTAAGTATCTATTGAGCGGTGTTGTTGCAGGTATTAGCCATTATGGCAATTCTTTCGGAGTGCCTACTGTTGGAGGAGAAATTTATTTCGACTCTTGCTATCAGGATAATCCTCTTGTAAACGCTATGGCTGTCGGAATTGTAGATGTTCGTAAAACTGCTTCTGCCGCAGCTTCTGGTGTTGGAAATCCTGTATATATTCTTGGAAGTTCTACCGGTAGAGATGGCATTCACGGTGCTTCCCTGCTTGCTTCGCGTGAATTTGATGAGAAAACCGAAGATATGCGTCCAACTGTTCAGGTGGGCGATCCTTTTGCTGAAAAATTATTGCTCGAAGCTACTCTGGAACTTATCGAAGCCGGTGTTATCGCCGGTATTCAGGATATGGGTGCCGCCGGCATTAGCTGCTCTACTTCCGAAATGAGTGCCAAAGCAAATACCGGTATGGATATAGATCTGGACAAAGTCCCATTACGCGAAGAAGATATGAGTGCCTATGAAATTATGCTTTCCGAATCGCAAGAAAGAATGCTTGCTGTTATCCACAAAGGAAAAGAGGACGTTGCTCGTAAGATTTGCGAAAAATGGGATGTCCCATTCACTCACATTGGTTACGTTACTGACGATGGTATTTTAAACATAAAGCGTCAAGACAGGCAAGTTGCCTTCATAACAGCCGAATCTCTCGTGCTTGGTGGCGGCGCTCCTCAATATGATAGAGAATGGAAACGCCCCGAATATCTAAACGAAACCGAAAATTTTGATACTTCAGGATTTGAACAATCAATGGCTGAAAAAGACGACTTCTGGAAGTTGCTTGCTTCTCCTACTATCGCATCGAAACGCTGGATTTTCCAACAATACGATTCTCAGGTTCGCACAAACACTGTTTCTTCAAAGGGCGATGCCGCTGTTGTACGGTTAAAGGAACTGCCCGGTAAGGCTATAGCTCTCGCAACAGATTGCAACAGTCGCTACACATACTTAAATCCTTATTCCGGTGCAATGGCTGCAGTTTGCGAAGCTGCTCGTAATGTCGTTTGTGTTGGGGCTAAACCTGTTGCTATCACCAATTGCTTGAACTTTGGCAATCCGTACGACCCAGAAGTTTATTATCAATTCAAAGAAGCTATCCGTGGAATGGGGGATGCTTGCCGCCGTCTGGATACGCCAGTTACCGGTGGAAATGTTAGTTTTCATAACGAATCACAAAATCATGCAATTTTCCCAACTCCAACAATTGGAATGTTAGGAATAATTGACGATATTTCAAAAGTAATTTCCTCAAGCTTCAAGCAAGAAGGTGATATTATATTCCTTATCGGAAATAACCGTTGCGAACTCGGTGGTTCGGAATACTTAAAAATGAAGATTAACAATATTACTGGAAAAGCGCCAATTATCGATATCGAAGAAGAAATCGTTTTGCAAAATGCTGTCCTTGAAATGATTGACACGTGTCTGCTCTCTTCTGCACACGACACAAGCGAGGGAGGTCTGGCAATTTGTCTGGCAGAAAAATCTATCGCTTCCGACTACCTCGGCTGCCGTGTTAATCTTGGCAATTCTGCTGGCGAGCTTTTCGGCGAATCCCAATCGCGAATCGTTGTTTCAATGCATCCTGATAAGGTCAATGACTTTATTAATATCTGCAGTAAATTTGGTGTTCATTATTTTCAATTAGGTGAAGTTTGCCCTGACGATTTTATTATCGAAAACTATATTGAAACTACCTGCTCCCAATTGAAACAAGTTTACGATACTTCTATCGAGCAAATACTTTCACAAAAGTAATATAAAAAAGCCCCTTACAAACGTTAGGGGCTTTTTTCTACTTATTATCAACAAATTTATAAACTTTGTCGTTTGGCCGCACTTTGCTGGGAACTGAAATCGAACAAATAGCACTCTTGCTAACTTGTTCTACAGGTTCATCATCCAGCCGCAATTCTTCAACTTTTGTTTCTAGCACTCCTGTTTTATTCCCAATAATTAAAATATCATCACCAACCGATAAATTATCTGCCTGAATTTGAATTGCCGCCGCTTTCACTTTTGAGTAGTAATTCTGGACGTACCCAACATATATTTTTCGCTTCGTAGCCGAAGAACCATAATTATTGTTCCATTCGCCTAAGGTTTGCCCCAAATAATATCCGTCCCAGAAACCTCGATTATATACCTCAGAAAGCCTTCTTTTCCATTCTTCAATTCGTTCAGATGTGTACGAACCATCGAAAACAGCATCAATTGCTTCTTTGTAGCATTCAACTGTGCGTTTGACGTATTCAGGTGAGCGTCCCCGCCCTTCAATTTTGAGTACCTCCACACCAGCTTCAATTATTTTGTCCAAAAATCCAATTGTTGCCAAATCTTTCGGGGACATAATATATTCGTTGTCGATTTCCAATTGATACTCCTGTTCTCTTTCAGTTACAAGATATTTTCTACGGCATACTTGCAAGCATTCTCCACGGTTTGCCGAATGGTCGTGCAGGTGCAAGCTCAAATAGCACTTCCCGGAAATTGCCATACAAAGTGCCCCATGAGCAAAAATTTCTATTCTAACTAATTTTCCGCTTGGTCCCTTGATTTTTTCTTTTCGTATCGTTGAAATTATGTTTTTTGTTTGTTCCAAAGATAGTTCACGAGCCAACACCATTACATCAGCATACTGAGCAAAAAATCGGACAGCTTCAATGTTAGAAATATTTAGCTGAGTGGAGCAATGAACAGGTAAATTCCTTTGCCTTGCTCTTATAATTACTGCAAAATCGGACGCAATTATTGCGTTTATTCCAGCAGCGGATGCCGCATATAATATCTCATCAACTTTATTTATATCATCGTCATAAATTACTGTATTAACAGCAAGATAAGTCTTGATTCTATGCCGGTTTGCAATTTTTTGAATTTCGAATAAATCATCAGTTGAAAAATTAAACGTCGATTTGGATCGCATATTTAAATTGCCCGCCCCAAAATAAATTGATTTTGCTCCACCTTGTATGGCTGCCCAGAGCGATTCAAAAGAACCAACAGGAGCAGTGATTTCCGGCTTTTTTTTCATTATTTTTTGGAAATTTCTTTAATCTTCTGATAGAGCTTTTTCTCGTCGCCAGGAGCATATCCATTGTGCTCAAAAACTACCTGACCGTCTCCGTCCATCAAAAATGTGTGGGGTGGATTATTCACATTCATTGCTCGCTTAAAATCTTGATTGTCGTCCAAATATACCTCGAATTCCCAGCCTTTCGATTTTACAAGTGGTGCTACTCGTCTGCTCGAACGTGAGTCATCAATAGAGACTGCAATATAACGAACCCCTGTTTCTTCCTTCCATTCTGCAAATAATTCATTGATTGCTGTCATTTCTTCCATACAAGGTTTGCACCACGTTGCCCAAAAACTTATTACTACGGGTTTCCCATCATTTTGGAATGTGCTTGTCGATACAGTATTACCCATTAAATCCTTTACCTTAGCATTCGGAAGCTTTGATTTTTCCTGTGCATTAGCAAAATGAATAATTAACATTGAAAAAACTGACAGCAATATTATTGCCTTTTTCATTTTTTGCTCCAATTTTGTGTAACTTTTTATTATTTTGCTTTGTTTTATTTTTAAAATTAACAAATTATTAATAATTATAGGACGCTAAAATTATGAAAAAAGTTACTTTTCTAATCTCACTTTTCATTGTTTTAATCGTTTTCACCAATATTACTGTATACTCGCAAAGTAGTTTCGAACTTACCAGTTGTGATAGTATTATCTCCACGCAAAATGTAAATAGTGAAATTGAATCACAATTCGATATTAGAAATCTTTCAAACTCTAATGTTACAGTTTATCCTTCAATTATAATAGATGAAATTGCCAGCGGTCACGAAGCATCTTTGTGCACTTATTTTTGCTATCCTTATGTAACTCGTACAACTTCTTTCAAACAAGGTAGCGACGAAATTGACATACCTGCTTCGTTCAAAATCAGTCAAGTATTAGGTTACCAGCCAACTGCTCATCTAAAGCCAAATATGAGCACAGGGCAATCCAAAATCCGTATTCGCTTTACAAATGTTGCCGACGAAAACGATTATATCGATGTTCCTTATACTTTCAATGTCGGCATTACAAGCATTTCCGACATCAAACCTACTGATTTTGTTGTTGCTTACCCAAATCCAACAAACAATATTTTGAGCGTTTACTCTGAAATTTTGAACATTGAAAAAATCGAAATTTACGATGTTCACGGAAAATTAGTAACTAACGAAAAATCTTCATTAAATTATAAATCTTTGGATTTATCTTCATTAGCAAAAGGCAATTACATTATGATTGTTTATCTCGAAGATAAATCTATGAAAAGACTTTCTGTAGTAGTTGAATAACATTTGATTGTCTACGCTCGTTCCTCTCTCTGCATCCCCAAAGTAGGGAAGAGGAGAAGCTACTAATTTAAATATATAAAAAAGCCGCTCTATTAAGAGCGGCTTTCTTTATTAGAAAAGAATTGATTAATCTATTGTCCAGAAATCTTCGCCACGCATAAGCTTATTAATATCGCCTTCACCTAATTTTTTCGTTACTTCTTCGATTTGATTCTCAACTTTTTCTTCGTATGATGGCTTGTCAATGCTCTGGAATACCCCGATCGGACGAGGAACATCCGGATTATAAGTCATATTTGCAAGGATAAATGCAAGTGTTGAATCTTTTTCATTATGGACAAGAACGTCATTCGGTGAATACTTGCCATCCTCGAACGAAACAACAACCGGAGTAAATCCATCTAAAATTATACCTTTATCGCGGTTTTTCCCGAAAATCAAAGGTTTCCC
>CALGXJ010000010.1 GCA_937936035.1 Eximiradius proteiniborus | reverse complement strand
AAATAAAAATTATAAGAGGATAAGGAGAAATAAATGGCAACAAGCATTACCAATTTTATACCAACTCTGATTGTTGGCATTGGCGGGACTGGCTCAAAAACTATCAATCAATTGGTAGAGACTACTCGCGATCAAGAATTTGTACAGCAACTGCAAAAAAACGGTTTATTTCGTTACATTGCTTTAGATACCGATAGCGGGGAACAATCCCAACTTGAAATTGAAGACAACTGCAAAATACTAATTTCTGAAAATGTAAATATCGCTAATTATTCTCGTCTTAGAAGGCAAACTGATGAAGAAAAAGGCACTAATACTTTTTCGTGGATGCCTCCAGAAAGCGAGGTGGGGCCTGGTTTTTATAATTTCAACATTGAGGGGGGCGCTGGTCAGTTGCGCCTTTATTCTCGCCTTGCTTTTGAAGTAAATATTGATGTTATTATCCGCCGATTAGAGCAAGCCATCAATGAGTTATTTAACGCCAATAAAGAATCTCTGGCCTCAAAAAACAAAAAAATGAATATTTATTTAGTTTGCTCTATTGCTGGCGGTACCGGTTCAGGCTGCTTTTTACAGACAGCGGCTCTTATCAAATATCTTTGCAAAAAGAGAAATATCGACTGTTATATAAATGGCGTTTTTTTCACGCCGGATGTTTACAAAAAAGGTTCTCATATTCCTCAGCAACAGCATCCCAATTTAGATGCCAATGCTTACGCTTGTATTAAAGAAATTGAAGCATTTAATAGATTAAATTTGGCTGGTGGTCATAAATCCATCCCCGCATTTTCTGAAGATGATTATGTGTTTCATTTTTTACCTAATGCTCCGCTAATGACTCTCGAAGAGTATGGCCCGCGCCCCATCGATAATGTGTATCTTATTGAAGCAACCAATCAAAATGCTGTTATGTTGGATGTATCCAAAAATTTCAAAGCTTATGAAAAGATGGTTGCTGATGCGCTTTATTGTCTTATCTTTTCACCTATTCAGACAAAAGCCACCAGTATATTAAACAATACCTCTACAGCGAATTTAGAATCGGGCAATAATTACTACCGTTGCTACGGCTCTTTTGGTTCAGGCAGGGTTATTTTTCCGGTCAGAGATATTGCTAAATATTGTGCCTTTAAATTTAACGAAGAGATAATTTGTAAGTTTTGGGAAGAGATTGAGAAAACTTATGACGAACAAATTAAACTTTATGAGAAACAGAGTAATGAAGGTAATTTTGACATTGAAGAACCGCAGCGTCATGAAGTATATATCGAAAGACTTTCCAAATGGGTAGCTGCCGAAGAGGGAATTTGTCCTCCTGAAATAAGACAAGCTGTTAAACAGTATGAATTTCTGACGATTCCTTCTGATAAAAATCCTAAAGCAAAAATATTTGCTTTAGAAATACTAATAGAATTTGCGCGTCAATTTACAGAAATTTTCAGCAAAGATGTTAATTGTCCTTTTACATTAAATAACCAACCGATTGTACGCAATATTAATGTTACGGGAGAAAGCGCAAATCAAATTTCTCTACAGTGTGAATTAAATCCAACTCACATTGCAGATGCCTTTGATCCCTTTCGGCAATTTTTTGAGAGATCTAAATTGTCATCGACTCAAGGGCTTAAGCAAAAATTAGAAGATATTATCAATGCCAAAAATCTAATGCGTGATTATTTTAAAGAAAAATCCTCATTACTGCGGCAAACTTTACGGGATTTAATCTTCGATGACAATCCCCCTTTGCGGGCAAATTTACAACGTGTCCCTCAATACATGCTAATTCGGTATATAACATTTTCTGAAACAGAAAAGGAACGCAACCTGTTTTTTGTTAGGTACTTTTTATCCCAAGAAATTAATAACTTGGATAAAATTATATCCGACCTGAGAATTCAATTAAACCAAGCAAGGAAAAACATAGAGACTTTTGAGAAAAATATAGGATTTATCAACACGGAACAAGACAGCTCAACAAAAGATAATAACTATCGCAATATTGGCACGGAAAGTGCCCTCAAAAGATTTTTGGGTCTCGATGTAGCTAACCGGTTAATTCGCCATGAAGATTTGGAAGCTACAACTGAAAAGTATATCCAAAATTTAATTCTCCATGAGATCATCAACGTGATTCTAAAGACCTTAGAGCTGATATTACAAAAACTATCTTATGATAAATTTAAGGGGAAAAAGAGCTTACTTGGCGGATCTAATTTAGGGCTTTTACAAATCTTTCACGATGTTGCAGATTACATTCGAAATGATATGCGCTATCAGTTTAATAAGATAGCTCAAGAGAATAAAAATTTTTCTTCTGAAGCTCCCGAAAGTGGTTTTTCCATTAAAGGTGTTTATCATAGCCCGGCCTCTAAAGAAAATATTTGGGAACGTCACATGAAATCCGTGGCGCGAGATGCCGTTAGCAAGATGATTGAAACCCAACAGACAATTATGCACCAAATAGAATTTATGTGGCGACGTTTAAGTGAGGATGAAGGTATTTTCGATAAAGTTGCCCTCAATACTAAGAGAGAATTGCACTTAAAAGATTTAAAGAAAAATCTCATTGATCGCACTAACCGACCAGCAGAAGAGTTTTTTGTAAGCAAGCTTAGAGAAAAGTATGATATTATTTCTGCATTAATCGAAGAAATTGTTGAGGTAAAAAATAAAAACAATATTTCTAAAGATGATCCCATTGTTCAGAAAGAAATAATGGAAGATCTCAGCGCTTTTTACAGTGGCATTGCTCCTTATGCAAAAATAGATAAGGGCGATGAACTACAAGAAATAAATGTCTCGGCTTATTCTCCAGAACTTGACAGAAAATACGACATTGCCAGAATACTCAATAAAATTTCCCAAAGCGCTTCTGTGGCAAGTGTCCCCTTAAGTGAAGAAGACTCTGCTACTTTAGATAACAAAAATGAAATTTTATTTTTACGCTTGCAAACAGCATCGCGAGTGGACCGCTTCCCTAATATTAAAAACTACCGCCAAGCGTATGATATGGCTTTAATTTGCCGTCATTTAGATTACAATTGGACTTTTCGCCTGCCAGAGTTTATTTATGAAGATGAAATTGAATTCTATAATCTTTTTGCTTTTGCTGAAACAATTGGCTTTATTGAGCTAAAAATACATGCTCGTAAAAAAGATGAGCCCCAACCAACAAAAACATTAAAGGAGTTAGGGGAATATGCATATTATCCCAATTTTTTCAGTGGCAGAAAAGGACAACAACCTATAGAAATGATTTTGCCGAACGATCATTTAGGCTATAAATCTACCATTTGGGCTTTCCGAAAAGTATTAAATACTCGCCAAGCTTATGAACCTAAAAGTTATAAACAACTTTTGTTAGAAAAATGGCGCCAACAAGTAGATGATTACCACACAGGGAAAAGAGAATTTTTAACAAATAGTCTGAAGCGCTACAACGACTACCAAGAACGCCTTGATTTGTTTTATAATGATTTAGGTAATGCGGCAGTACCTATTTTATCAAAGGTAAATCAGGGAAAAATGACTATTAGTACCAAGGCATAATGCTAATACAGATTACAAACCGTTTAACTA
>CALGXJ010000009.1 GCA_937936035.1 Eximiradius proteiniborus | reverse complement strand
TATATAAAAACTTATACAACACCACACAAGCCAATGAAAAACCAGCAACATCTGAATACACATTATTCTTTGGTGATAACAAAACAAAGAATGTTTATGTCATTTTTTATCCTATTATTGAACAAGAAAACCAATTTATTGGCGTTACTATTAAAGAGGATAAAAGCAACAAACTACTTCGTTTAAATCTTGAGTATAGAAAGAATTTTGAAAAACTACTCAGCGAAATTGCACAAGACTTTACAAGCTTAGAAACTTATGAACTTGAAGATAAAACACTCAATGAACTCAAAAAATTTTGCCTTTTTGCTAATGCAGATGGAATTGTTATCTATTCTGTTAATGATGAAATTGTCGTTCCTGAACACGCATATTTTGCTAATACACTACAAATAAATGTCCGCAAATTCAAAGAAAAAGTAGACAATATTCATCAGTGGATTTATTCCTTCTTTAAAAATAGTGATTGTATTTCAGATAATTTTTTAGTTGATTTGGAACGCACCTCCCCAGAAGTTCGAAAATATATGAAATTGCTTGGGCTGACTAATATTTTTATCGTCCCTGTTGTCTACGATAATAATTTGTATGGTGGAATTGCTATTTTTAATGCTATGCTTGATAGCTCCTGGAGAAACGAAGATTCTGCCTTGCTAAGAACGTTTTCTAATATTTTGGTATCAGCAATTGATAGAGTGAACAAGGAAATTCAGCTTCAAAAAGAAGTAAATGTTAATAATAATGTCGCGATTCTTTCAAATTATGTTTTAAATGAAGCCGAGCTACATAAAATCTGCCAAATGGTGCTTTACTCTTTTACTAATATTTTCGCTAATCATTTCAGCTTCCTAACAATCAAGAACCTTGATGATCAAATAAATATTGTTCATAATCCTTCTTTTGAATTTGATCATAATTCTATTTCAACATTAGATAAGATAATTGAAGAACAATTTGCAAAAGATAATTATTTCATTGAAAATTTCAATAGACCATTTCAAATTAAATCGAAAGACTATATATTAACGATAGAAAATTATCTCTATGCAACTGTTGATATCGATGGAAAGAATTTCGGATATATTTTCCTCGCTAATAAAGATTCAAAGTTTCATAAAAAAGACATTAAAATTCTCTCAAGAATTCTTAATGTTTTGTCTATCGCACTGAATAGACATATTATTCAAACGAAATTTATTGAAAGTGAAAAAAAATATTATTCGCTTCTGGAAAATGCCAACGATAGTATGTTTATTATGAAAGATCATAAATTTTATTACGTTAATCAAAAATTCTGTGAATTCACTGGATATACAAAAGACGAGATTTTGTCACCAACTTTTGATTATTTTGAATTAATCGAAGAAAGCTCCCGCCAAATTATTCGAAAACGATCCCTTGACCAGCAGGAAGGCAAAAATCTTCCAACAAGTTTTGAATTAACCGTCCGTAGAAAAGATGGTGAAATACGAAATATCTTGTTAAATGAAATTCATTTGAACGAACCTTGCGAATTCCATTATTTTATTGGAATTGTTGAGGATTTAACCAATACAAAACGTCTGCACAAAATCATTTCAAGAAAAGACGAAATATTAGAAACAATTAGTCAAGCAGCCGAACAATTCCTTATTGAGCCAAATTGGCGTAATAAAATAAAAATTAGTCTTGATAGACTTCTCTCTATTACCGACTCATCAGTTGTATATCTTTTCGAAAATATTAGTGAAAACGAGGAGGTTTTTACTTTCAAATGTTTGAATTATTCTTCATTAATTGATATTTCTAACGAACAATTATTCACCGATCCTGAATTTAATTTTCTATTTTCAGCAAACCACAATATTAAAAATAAACTTCTTGCCGGGGATATAGTTGTAATTCATAATGATGAACTTTCTCCTAATCATCAGAAATTCCCCGAGAATTTTCATTTTACTTCGCTTACTTTGATTCCGATTATACCATACAATAAATTCTGGGGTTTTTTCTTAATCAGAAACGTCAGAACTAAACAACAATGGATCCAACAAGAAATCGATGCTCTTGAAGTTGCTGCTCGAATCTTTGCTGCTGCTATTATTAATGAGCAAAATGAAAAAGCACTGAAATCAATGAATGTCGAGTTGGAAGAACGTGTTCGTCTTCGAACTGCCGAACTCGAAGATGCTCTCAAAGAACTTCGTAATGCAAAAGATGAACTCCAATCTGCCTATCTTAAAGAAAAAGAATTTAGCGAACTTCGGGCGCGTTTCCTAAAAATGATTTCTGAAGAATATCGTTCCCCTCTAACTGTAATGCTCACGTCTCTCTTTCTGATGGAACTTGCTATCGTTAAAAACGATTTGGGCACTCTCTCCAAACACGTCGATAGAATTCGCATCGCTGCCCGCCAAATGACCCACTTGCTCGACAATGTTCTGGTAACAGGACAGCTTAGCGAAGAAGAAGCCCTAAACGAAATCCATTTTTCTCCATTCAATATTGCTGATTTGATAAAAAACGTTGTTGATGAAATCAAAGCTATAGACCAATATCATCATAATTTCAACTTATCTATCGATCTTCAAAATAAAATGATTGTTACAGAAGAAAATTTATTCAAAACTATTATGATGAATTTAGTAACAAACGCTGTGCAATACTCACCAATGAATACCGATGTACATATTTCTGTAGGTCTTATTGAAGATAATGTTATTTATGTTCAGGTTAAAGATCAAGGTTTTGGAATTCCCGAAAATGATAAAAAACATATTTTTGACCAATTTTACCGGGGAGAAAATTCTGAATCAATTCAGGGCACCGGACTCGGATTATATATTGTAAAAAATGCTGTCGAAAAATTAGGTGGTGAAATCAGTTTCCAGTCCGAACTCGGTGTGGGCACTTCGTTTACTTTTTCTTTACCTGTTCATTTTATTCATACTTAAAAATTAATTAACCATTCCAAAAAAATTACTTTTTTTAAATTAATTTTATTATTTTATGTAAAATTTATTATTCAATACGGTTATTGTTATGAAAAAGAAATATTTAATCGGAATTATTGTAGGGATTGTTTTCGTTATTTTAGCTATTTATTCATTCGATTCAAGTAAAATCGAATATTCTGACTTTTCATCGGCTCGTAAAGATCACAAAACTGTTCAAATTATTGGTTCTTGGGCCAAAGAGCTTCCTTCAAGCTACGATAACCAAAAAAACGAATTCAAGTTTCATTTAAAAGACGAAAAAAATGAAACAGCCGAAGTTCTCTACAATGGTGGGAAACCAAATAATTTCGACATTGCTCCTATGGTTGTTGTCAAAGGAAAATTCGAGGGCGATATTTTTATTGCATCGGAAGTTCTTACCAAATGCCCAAGTAAATACGAAGGCAAAATGCAAAAATAATTAACATTTGTTTATAAACATTATTAGGTTCTTTATGATTGGTAAATTATCTATCTATGTTTCGCTAATTTTTTCTTTATTATCTATTTTATTTTACTTTTTAGCCCTGAAAAATAAAAAGAATATAAAAATTGCAGAATATTCCTATTGGGGTCTGTTTGCGACAATTGTTTTCGCATCTGCTTTTCTTTTGTCAAATATACTCTCTTATAATTTTCAATACTACTATATTTGGTCCTACTCTTCGAGAGAATTGCCTCTTGGCTTGCTTATTACTTCATTCTATTCAGGGCAGGAAGGCTCTATTCTGCTGTGGGCACTAATGATGGTGCTTATCGGTTTCTTCTTGCAACCTTACGCTAAAAAACACGGCTACCAGGAATTAGTAATGGGGCTTTATTCTCTAATTCTTGTGTTTCTAACCTTGATGCTTATTTCCAAAAGCCCGTTTCAGTATATCTGGGAAGCATTTGCCGATAGTGGAACACCTGTTGGGTTCACTCCACCGAACGGTCGAGGGCTAAATCCGATTTTGCAAAATTACTGGAACGCTATTCATCCTCCAATCGTTTTTGCCGGATACGCAATGATGAGCGTTCCGTTTGTTTTTGCTGTTGCTGGACTAATCAAGCGCGAATATCATAACTGGATTGATATTTCTTTGCCGTGGACACTTGCTGCAACTGGTATTCTTGGGCTTGGGATTATGCTCGGTGGCTTTTGGGCTTACGAAGTGCTTGGTTGGGGCGGCTTTTGGGGTTGGGACCCGGTCGAAAACGCCTCGCTTCTTCCGTGGCTGGTTGCAGTTGCGCTTGTCCATACAATGCTTGTCCAAAAACGAACAAAAGGACTTGTCCGTACTAACTTTGTTATTGCAATCATATCCTTTATTTTAGTGCTATATGCAACTTTTTTAACTCGCAGTGGTGTTTTAGGCGATGTTTCTGTTCATTCTTTTGGAGAGCCCGGCAAATTTATTTATTCTTTATTGGTTGCCTCTCTCGCTGTTTTCTTTTTAATTGGTATTATTTCCCTCATTATTCGTTCTAAAGAAATTTCATCTATTTCTGGAGCTATCGATTTCAAAGGAAGTTCACGTGAATTTTTCCTTTCTCTTGGTTCGATTATTCTTTTTGCTATCGCGATAATTGTATTCATCGGAACTAACTGGCCTCTCTTTACTGAAATTTTCGGTTCCCAAAAGTCAAGCGTTGATATTTCTTTCTACGATAAATGGAATTTGCCTTTTGCTATTTTACTTCTACTAACAAGTGCTTTTTCTCTCTACTTACATTGGAATTCCACAGACATTAAAAGCAAAATAAACAGAATTTCAATTTCGCTTTCTATTTCCATTCTCTTGTCTTTGGTTGCTTTTTGGTTTGGTATTAATTCTGCTGCCTACCTGCTTCTGGCTTTTGCAGCAATTTATACTATTATTGTCAATCTTGAATTTATTATCCGAAATTGGAAGTCATACAAACACGGCTTTGGAACTTATATTTCTCATATGGGAGTAGCATTCCTTCTGCTTGGAGCTTTGATTTCCGGTGCCTATTCGTCCACTCAACACGTTACTCTTGCACTCGGCGATAAAATTAATGTATTCGGTTACGACATTACTTTCGAGAAAATCAACCAAATAGAAAAGCATTTTAAAGATAGAGAAAAATATGAATTTATAGTTACTGCAAAAAAAGCTGAAAATACCCAAACTCTAAAACCAATTTTCTATTGGAGCGATTTTAACGACCGTATGGCTCCTTTCCTCGAACCTGGTATTATTGAAAAACCGTTTTACGATATTTATATTTCTCCAAAATCTACCGAAAGAAAATCAAATTTGCCTATGGTGCTACTTGCTCGCGAAGAAGTTTCCAAAGTGCCTCTCGATACTTCCTGGAAAATCAAGATGCTTGGATTTGATATGAACCACGCAATGGAAATGTCCGCCGATAATCGTGTACGGTTAGGAGTTGTCGTTGAATTTTCTTCAACAAACCAAAAATATACCGACACACTTTATTCAGCCATAGATATTAATTCCAAGGAAGGTGTTCCTGAAATGAAAAAAATACGCGGAACTAATATTATGGTTGGATTTACTGAACTTGTTGCAATGATGCAGGGCGGCTCCCAGGCTGCATTTGTCTTTCAGCATGAAGGCGAATCATTACCAGAACCCGTTCAGCTTTTCTCTTTCGACTTTGCAATCAAACCATTTATTAATTTCGTCTGGCTCGGAACAATTTTAATTGTAATCGGATTTTTCTGGGCTATCTTCCGTCATAAAAAAGAAGGAAAACAGGTAAATTCATAAGTATATTGCAGTTTTTTGTAGTATTCAAAAGAAAAGGGGCTAAACATATAGCCCCTTTATTAATTTTTATCTTGCTAAAAAATCTGATTTATCTTCATATTATTCTTCTAAACTACCGATTTCTGCTTCGACTGCATCCAATATTTCACCTGATTTCACCAATTCTTTCATTTTGTTGTGGTCATTGTAGAGTGGTCTATCTACGTCAAGGAAATCGACATATTTGCGTATTACTTTTCGAGCAACTTCCACTCCGCGTCCATTCTTGAAGTTGCGGAAGTCCAAAGCCTGAGCAGCTGCCATAAACTCAATTCCAAGAATACCATAAGCATTGTCCAAAATCTGATGATTTTTAAGTGCGGTGTTCATTCCCATAGAAACGAAATCTTCTTGGTCGGCAGCAGCAGGAATAGACTGAATTGAAGCAGGATTTGATAGAATTCTTTGTTCTACAATTAACATATCTGCTGTATATTGGCTCAGCATCATTCCCGAGAACATACCGGCACCCTTTGTCAAAAATGCAGGCAATCCTTGGCTCAAAGCAGGGTTGAGCAATCTATTCAGGCGGCGTTCTGATAATACGCATACCATTGTGATCGACGCTCCTGCCATATCCATTGGAAGCGATACAGGTGTTCCTTGGAAATTTGCTCCTGTAAATGTTAAGTTATCTTCCGGAATGAAAATAGGATTATCTCCTACTCCGTTCAACTCAGTTTCAACTTGTTTACGGGCATAAGCAAGTGCATCGTGAGCAGCACCGATAACTTGCGGTGTTGAACGCATTGAATAAGCATCTTGCACCTTAGTTTTCATCTTGCCAGTCAATAAATCGCTACCTTCCAAGCATTTCTTGATTGCTTTGGCACTTCTTATTGCTCCAGCAAATCCACGCAATTCGTGCAAACGTTTGTCGTATGGTTTCATATTTGCAAGCAATGCTTCGAGCGACATTGCAGCAGCGATTTCTGCCATTTTCAAAATACGGTTGAATTCCCAGATGTGAATGGCACTCATTGCAGTTAATACATTCGATCCATTAATTGTTGCAAGTCCGTCGCGTGCTTTTAGTCCGGGAACAGGTATTCCGGCACGTTCAAAAGCAACTTTCCCGGGCAAACGCTCACCCTGATAGAATGCTTCGCCTTCGCCCATCATTAGCAATGCTATCTGAGACATTGGGGAGAGGTCTCCGCAAGCCCCAACCGAACCTTTATTGCAAACAACAGGCGTTACGCCTTTATTGAGCATTTCGACAAGTGTTTGAGTTATCTCCGGACGACATCCCGAGTTCCCGTGAGCGTGAACATTTACACGTCCCAGCATCGCCCCACGAACATATTCAATCGGCAATGGCTCCCCAATACCAGCTGAATGATTGTATATCAAATACTTTTGAAATTCTTTTATTTGCTCATCTGTTAATACTATTTCGGAAAATTCTCCAATCCCGGTATTTACACCATACATTATTTCTCTGGCTTCAATCTTTTTCTCCAACATCTGGCGGCATATTTTAATTCGTTCTATGGCTTTTTCATCTAAAGTGATTTTTGCTCCTTTGCGGGCTACTTCTACAACTTTTTCAATTGTCAAACTATGACCATCAATTACAAATGACATAATTCCCTCATTTTTTATAAATAAATCTTTAAAATATATCAAAAATACT
>CALGXJ010000008.1 GCA_937936035.1 Eximiradius proteiniborus | reverse complement strand
TGAAAATATCATACCTTACACCTGCTCCAAAATTCCAAAACTTACGATTACCAAGTCGTGATGGCTCAGTAAAGTATCCGGCACGAAACGCAAATAAGTTCTCATACCAATATTCTACACCAACAGAAAATTCAACACCCGGATTTTTCCACGCGGTTACAAGTGATAAGGGTAGTGGGTCAGCACTCAAACTATCACGTTTTACAAGCAACTTTTGGAAATCAAAAGCGATTTTCAAATCATTGAACTCGTCTTTTACAAGTTTCCACGCCGCTCCTATTTTCAGGTTTGTAGGTAATGGATCTGATTCGTTGATATATGTGATTTTCGGACCAACATTTTGAAGATTAAATCCAAAAGATAATGGATTACGCACTCCGAGCAGTTCATATCCCGATGGCTTGTAGAGCAAGCCAAGATCAAATCCTACCGAGTTCCCGGCTCCGGCTTCTCTTTGACCTTGCCCAACAGGTGCTAAATTAGAACGAATATAGCGAAGTTGAAAACCAATACCTAAATCATTTGTGATTGGAGTTCCATACGAAAGCCCGAGTGAAAATTCATTAGAAGTGAATTTACCAAGCACTCTTCCATCCTCTGCTGTTCGAGTAAATTCTCCCAAGTTCATAAAAATAAAATTGAAAGCAACTGTTCCGTCTAATTCCTCGAAAAAACGTCCAATTGTTCCATAGCTGTAAAACAAATCTGCATTAAATTGAGGCAACCAGGGAGAAAACGAAAGGGCTGTCTGCGTGAAAGGTTTATCTCCGCTTTCATTCTGGAAATAGTCTAAAAAAGCAAGCCCTCCCGGATTCCAATAAATTGCATTTATATCATCAGCAATTGCAACGCCTGTTTCTCCCATACCGCTTGCTCTTGCATCAGGTGATATTAGCAAGAACGGAACAGCCGAACCACCTGCCTGACTGTATGCGATTTGAGAACTGACAAAAACACCTAAGATCAATGCAAGCGCTGTAATCGCTGTTTTTTTCGTCTTTTTCATTAAATTCCTCCGATTATGTTTATTTAAACGTTTTTTTCTATAAATTATTAAATATTAATCAAATATAATACCATTATTTTAATTTTATCCCCAATATTCCACTCTTTTCAATCTTCCCGGACAAATTCGATAATCTTAAATAATAGTAATAACTACCAATAGAAATCAATTTACCTTGGTTGTCCCGTCCATCCCAGCTTATTGAAGTATCTAACTGCGATGTCCAGGATTGTTCGATCTCCATTATTACTTGTCCCATACTATTATATATTTTTAAAGAAATATTAAATGGTGGTGTAAAATTATGCTTTATCGCAATTTTTGTGTCTTCTGTGAATGGATTAGGATATAGTACTACATCAAATATTTGAATTTCTCCTTCTTCAGGAATACGGAAATATGTTTCTGCCTCACCAGGATTGTTAAATACATCCCACGCACGAACCCGTATTTTGTGTAGCCCAGGTTCAAGTCCAGTTAGATAATACTTAATAATTCCTGAATTATAATTCTCTATGGAAGTATTAAAATAGGGCGTTAAGTTGATTGGAATTGGATTATCATCAATCCATCCTTCAATATTATGTCCAATTCCTAAACCAGTTGAATTAATGCCTGTTTCGTCACTTAATTCAACAATTAATAGTGGCTCTCGCCGAACCACATCACCTGAACGAAAACTGTAATTGTCAAGGTATATTTGAACATTAGGTCCTTTTCCATCATTTTGAGCACTTCCTTCTATTCCGTAAACTTTTATTGATGAGTAAGAACCTGTCGCTGTCCGTCGGTCGTTCGCAAAAGCATAGATAAACATTCTTGAATTATTTTCGTTGAAACTAATATCTTTGGGCACAACAAAACTTATTTTCATTATTCCATTTGTAACTTTATAAGCAGCCCGGGAAAGTGTAGCGCCCTGAGTAGTAAATTTGTAGTTAATTCCAAACTCGTCTGTTATGCTTCGGCTATCATCCCCATCTAATAGTGTAAATATTGCAGTTCCTTGAAAATCATTAATCGTATTGTTTCTGAATTCATCAGTAATTCTGGCAACTATTTCCACTTTGCTTAATGCTTTTATTATAAAACTGCTTTGTTCAGTTGTGCTGATGCCATTTATGCTATCTACGACAATTTGCAGCTCTGGAAAGTTTAATTTTAATAAAGGATCACCAAGAATTAGAAACCTTCGTGAATTTTCATCAAAAAAAGTTTGTTTTGCCACGAATGCCGCTTCACCGATTGTTGGGAAGCTCCCATCATTTTTCCTGTTAAATAATGATTGATAATACTTTTGATTTAATGCATGATTTGCATATGCTCCAACTACGCGGGTTGCTGTGAATACAGATATAGCTCCACCGGTTTTACTAAATATCAGTTCTTCTGCTCCACTTCTTGGTCCCACTAAATCAAACCGACCAAAATCACAAGTTGCTGCGGTTACAAAAAACAACTTGTCGTAATTTGAAAGCTGCGGTATGGTAGTCTCTCGTTCGAAAAATTCTTCATGAGCAAGCACACGCGGGTTCCCGTGTCCTATCCAGTTAAAAATTAACGACCCAGACGTATTCGCTGTAGAGATAAATTCTTTATTTACTCCGGGCTTACGACGTTTTCCGCCGGCTATGCTTTCCGTTGGATATGCTGCTAAATACACTTTTTTCTGAATAAGTTCAGCCGGTAGCTTAGAAGATAGTTCTTCAGACTGACGTGTGTGTATATCCCCATCTTGTCCTTTAGTAGTATAAGAGTCATCGGCAACTAATAAAATATTAGTTCTCCAATTATCGAGTGATGAATTCGTTTCGTAGTGTATTATCTTTTTTAAGTAAGTTTTGGCATTATCTGTGTTGTCTACTGGAACTCTTCCAAAAGCTACATCGCATACCCAATCATCTCCATCTACACAGGCTATATAATCATCTGTTGCCATAGTGCTTGTCTCTGTTACAAAAAAATCAGATTCTTTGTTCATATACATTGGAATGTATAACGGAGATTTTACCTGTATATTCCTGTAGTCATAATGTGCATCGCCCCACAATACTACAAATGATGGTTTAATTGATGAATTATGATAAACAAACGCAATAAAATCTCTTATTGCAGTAACATCTGGAATGCAGGAAGAAAATTCTTTGTATAAATCATCTACTTTGACCACTGCTACTCTCAAGTTATTTCGAGTTCTTCGATAATTTGCATATTCATTTGCACTTTCAATAAACTGAGAATGTGTAATAACAAGAACATCGACATCTCTAATTGTTCCTCGTAAGTTTTCAAGAGAAATTGACTCTATGTTTGTAACCGTTTTGAATTTCGAACTAATAAAATATTTAGATGGCTTGCCGTTTTTTTCTTCTTTTCTGAAAATAAACATTCCGCCTGTTTTTGCCAGATTGTCAAGTAGCAATAGATTGTTAGGGTCGCTTGCATCAATTCCAATAATATTACCCGAAGTAAAACCATTAATCTGATATTCCGTTAATCCTGATTTTGAAGGATCCGAAAAGAAAGAGATTTCATTGTCAATAGGAACGAAACTTCGCGGGTAATGTATTTCATAAAAATCAAAATATGGAACTGCCGATGAGTTACTATTTGAATACTCAATCGACAATACACTTCTATTATCCATTCCTACTAAGCTTGCCGGCGAAGAAAATTGCTGAATTGAACGATTAATATGAACATAATCTCCGTAAGTATCATTAAGTAGTGTTGAAAATATCTGAGTTCCGGATTGTTTGTAAATAAACCGCCCGGCAGCACCAGATTTTGCAGAACGATGTGCTACTGCTATTCTATATATAATATTTTCATCTCTTCTCAAATTATATAATATATCCATAAATGGAGCGGAAAAGTAACTACGCCCTAAATAAGTTCGTCCTGAGCCATCCGGATATGGATTTGTTGTTTCTTCGTTATAAAATATCCTGTGGTAATAATAATCCGGATTGTAATTGATTTGTCCTTCCGGATTTGAAGCAATCGATAGCCGCTTGCCTTCTCTTCCTCCATAAGTCAATAAATAATAGTTGTTGAACGAAAAATCGTTTCTATAATGTGAAAAATTACCATTTATATATTTAAACCCTTTAGCTCCATTACCGTAAAAAATAATAGATTCAAGCTCGCCATTTGAGTTTGTTTTTACAATTATAGGAATTTCACTCATATCGTTGTTTAATCCATCAGTTACTTTTTCGCTAAGATTATCGCCACCGTGTCCAAATATTTTAATTGTATTTATCAGTTCTTTCTCAATTTTTACTCCTCGCGAAGAAAGCTGAGCTGCATCAATTTTATATAAGCCTTCTTCATTAACAGTCAGCCTGAGCCATTTCCCGTTGCTAATCTGATTTAAATCAGTAAGTTGCTGACTTTGAATGCTTACTTTTGAGTGTGCAAGAACAAAATCGCGTGTTTCATCGTGGTTAATTGTGATTTTTGGCGAAAAATTATCATGTTCTATGTTTTTTGCTATCTGTAAATAATTAAAAGCAATCTTTACAGTTATTTTCTCTGGTATTTCTATCACTGAATTTTTTGGGTTATATCGAGCTGCAGTGAAAACAACATTTGCAATATTTCTTCTTCTCGATATTCCTAAATATTCAGTCCAAACCCATTCAAATTCTCTGCGGTTCGAAATCAATTCAGTATTATGTGAAGCATTATCTCTGCTAAACTGGTTTTCAAATGGCAACATTTTTTTCTCGTAAGTCTTCACTCCGAACACCTGAACATCCTTAATAGCGTATCCGAATTGTGATGGAACAGTAATAAGCACATTCTCCACAAAATGCTGTGGTGAGCCAATTTCTTTATTGATATTATATGAGTTGTTGATTATCGGTTTGTAGAAAACTTCGCCGTTGATTGAAGTATCTCGAAATTCAATTAATTCAGGTTTATATTCAATTATTAATTCATCAATTGAAGAAGAAATTTTGGTGAAAGCTGAATAAAGATCACTTACTGAAAATAGTAATATCAAAAGCAGCAATGATTTTCTGAAATATCTCATACCTATCGCCACAACAAATAAATTTAAAGTCCAAATTTAAAAATAATTTAATCAATTATTTTGTAAAAAATTGCCAATAACTCCGCCGTAGGTATGAGAATTTACATAACTCTATTTACAAATATAAGTATATACGTCTGAAATTAAAAATAAAAAATCAAAATAAAGAACCTATAGATAAAGACAAAAATAACCCACCGAAAGTTTTAATAGGTTTATCTTTGATGCTTTCAAGTCCATCACCTCCAAATGGAATATAGTAATAATCTATATTCACGCTCAAATATGAACTCGATTCTAATCCAAAAGCAGCGCCTATCCCAACATTTCCTCCAAACCGAGTATACCATTTTGCATAGTTAAACGCATTGAAAAACTCACGGTTATACGGAGTGGATAATATAAATGCCGGACCAATACCAGCAGAAACGTATGGTCTGAACGATTTATGCAAAACTTCTGAAAATAAATTTCTTGTAATATTTACAGTTAGAGGCATCAGATATAATCTGTTAACCTTATTAGGAATAAATGAATTCCCTGTGAAATAATCATAAAATTCCAGTTCGTCTGTGTTTCTTGCACCAGATATAAAAAATCTTGCCCCAATTTTTGTAATATCATCCATAAAATATTGATAAAAGCCGCCTAAT
>CALGXJ010000007.1 GCA_937936035.1 Eximiradius proteiniborus | reverse complement strand
AATAAACAAAGTAAGATTTGTAAAAAAGAAAAAATTCAGAAAACACAAGAAGAAATAGATAAAATATCCCAGGAAATTGGGATATTAAATGAAGAGTTGAGAAATTTGAATGAAGAGATTTCACTTATTGACCTGCCATCGCTAACCTCAAATGTTAGGCAAGCAGAAACACGATTGAAGAGTTTCGAACAAAAAATTTCACAGATAAAATTGCAAAAACAAGCATTTGAGCAAAGTCTGGAAATTGTCAGTCAGAGCAATTTGCAAATCGAACAGGAACTTGATGAAATTCAATCTGAATTAGATACAATTCAAAGTCAAATTGAAGAGGCAACGGAAGCTCTTGCGAAAGAGAAAGAAGAATACAACGCGTTTCAATCAAGTTTGGCAAAAGTTGAAATACAGGTGAAGAATTGCGATAATGAAATTCGTTCTACTGAAATTGAGCTGACAAAATTAAACTCTGAGAGAAATTCTTACGAAAATGATATTAAAAGATTAGCAAATAGTATTAAATCCTACGAAAATAAAATAAGAGAGAAAGAAGATGAATTGTTGAATGGTGATAGAATTGCAGTTGAACTAATAGAAAAAACTGAAAAAATAGCTAATGAACTTATTAAATTTCGGGAAGAATATGAACAATTAGTTGATAGAAATCATAAATTGGTAACAGAAAAGAATTCAGTAAACGAACAAATTAATCAATATTCAGAAGCGATAAATTCGTTAAGAAATCAATATGACAAATTGAAGGAGCAAATACACCAGACAGACATAAAGATAAGCGAAATTAATGTGCAACTTAATTCAATAAAAGAGAGACTATCGGAAGATTTTGGAATTAACTTCGAAGATGAATTACCTTCGATAGCTGAAGATTTCGATATAAATATTGCAAAAGAAAAGGTAATTGAGCTTAAAAACAAACTTGCTTCGTTGGGAAATGTAAATTTTTTAGCTTTGGAAGAATACGAAAAGGAATCAGAAAGATTGAATTTCTATGAAAATCAGATAAATGATTTATTAAATTCAGAAAAAACACTGAAAGAAACAATTGCCGAGATAAATCAGGCAGCAGAAAAGAATTTTTCGGAAACATTTCACCAAATACACGAGAACTTCAAAAGATTATTCAAAACTCTATTTGGTGAGGAAGGAGAAGCTGAACTTAAAATTGATGAGGGGAAATTATTAGAAACGGACATTGAAATCATTGCTAAACCACCGAATAAACGCCCGATAACAATAGAGCAACTTTCGCAGGGCGAAAAAACATTAACGGCGATAGCATTGCTGTTTGCTATTTATTTAGTGAAGCCATCTCCGTTTTGTATATTGGACGAGGTGGATGCACCGCTTGATGATTCGAACGTAGATAAGTTTTTAAATTTAATTAAAGAGTTTAGCAATAATACGCAGTTTATTATAGTAACGCACAATAAAAAAACGATGTCGGCAGCAAATACTTTATATGGGATCACAATGCAAGAAGTAGGAGTATCGAAGACGGTTTCTGTATCTTTGGAAAAAGTGGAAAACTTGCAATAAATAAAATTTGGAAAAAAAGTAAAAAGTCTGTAAATTGCAAATTCATATTTTGTAAAAATTATAAGTTTATTGAGGATAAAATGTTGGTAGCGTTAGTAGAAATAGCCGGTCAACAATATGAAGTTAGCGAAAAAGCACAGCTTGTGGTGCCTCATTTGCAAGGCGAAGTTGGAGAAACAGTTGAGTTCGATAAGATATTGCTTAAAAACAAAGATGGTAATATCGAAGTTGGTTCTCCATATTTAGAAGGAAAGGTGAAAGCTACAATAATGGAACACGCCAAAGGGAAAAAAGTATTGGTATTCCACAAAAAACGTCGCAAGGGACATCGTAAGCTGAATGGATTTCGTCCAATGTTTACTAAAATTGAAGTAAATAGCATTAATTAAGAAAAGAATTAATAATAATAGAGGTTACTATGGCTCATAAGAAAGGTGGCGGTTCATCGAAAAACGGGCGCGATTCGAATCCACAGTATCGCGGGGTGAAAGTTTTCGGTGGTCAAAAAGTAATTGCTGGCAATATTATTGTTCGCCAATGTGGCACTAAATACCATCCAGGGAAAAATGTCGGACTTGGAAAAGATTATACAATTTTCTCGTTGATTGATGGTGTAGTGAAATTTGAAAGCAAAGACAAAACAAGAAAGAAAGTATCTGTTTATCCAATTAACTAATTGCCTCTCTGCTTGCAAAAAAGCCCGACTAAATCAGCCGGGCTTTATTTTTTTGTAGTTACGTATTAGAAATTCTTTTCGAAGATTGATTGAACGTAATCCCAATTGATTACATTGAAGAAATTCTCTACATATTCATTGCGGCGGTTCTGATATTTTAAGTAATATGCGTGTTCCCAAACGTCGAGACCAAGAACAGGCAGTCCTTTTACGTCTGCCACATCCATTAGTGGATTATCTTGATTTGGGGTTGAAGATACAACAAGTTTGCCATCTTTAATTATTAGCCAAGCCCAGCCGGAGCCGAATCTACCCATTGCTGCTTTTGAGAATTCAGCTTTGAAATTGTCGAATGAGCCAAAATCTTTGTTGATTTGCTCCAAAAGTTTTCCTGAAGGTATTTTTGAAGAATTGCCAGACAATAGCTTCCAGAAGAAAGCGTGGTTCCAGTGTCCACCACCGTTATTACGGACGGCAACAGGATATTTCGAAACATTAGCGAGAAGTTCGTCGAGGCTTAATTTTTCCATATCGGTTCCAGCAATTGCGTTGTTGAGATTTGAAACATAAGCCTGATGGTGCTTGGTATGGTGAATTTCCATTGTGCGAGCGTCGATGTAAGGTTCTAGAGCATCATAGGAATAGTCAAGCTTTGGAAGAAGGTATTTCCCGGAGTCGTCTTTTGAAAAATCAAGATTAAGTTTTTCTGAGAAAGAAGCGAAAGCAGAATTTGATAACATAATTACACCTAATAAAATTAATTTTACATATTTCATAATTAGTTTCTCCTAGTTTTAGTTTTAGAGACGCTTAATTTTAAATAAAATTTTATTAAATTAATTTTTTTTTAGCCATACATAAATTCATTTGTATTTTTGCAAATAATCGAAATTCACAATATTTTTTTTTTATAAACTTTATACTATTGTTTTTAGAATCAGATGTTTAACAAACAAATATAGAGGAAACAATGAGTGTTCTTGTAGACAAAAAGACAAAGCTGATAGTTCAGGGGATAACCGGTTCGGAAGGCACATATCACACATCACAGATGATAGAATATGGGACTAAGGTAGTTGCAGGAGTAACTCCGGGCAAAGGTGGGACAATGTATGGAGGGAAAGGTGAAATAAAATTTGCGTACGAGGTGCCTGTTTATAACACAGTTAGAGAAGCAGTGGAAGCGACGGGTGCAAACGCGAGTGTGATATTTGTTCCGCCATTTGCAGCAGCAGACGCAATACTTGAAGCAATAGATGCAGAAGTACATTTGATTGTTTGCATTACAGAAGGCATACCAGTTCGTGATATGATAAAAGTCAAGGCAGCTCTCGAAAATTCATCATCAAGGCTGATTGGGCCGAATTGTCCGGGAATTATAACACCCGGGGAAGTAAAGATTGGAATTATGCCGGGCTATATTCACAAGAAAGGCAAGGTGGGAGTTGTTTCGCGCAGTGGGACTTTAACTTACGAGGCAGTAAATCAATTATCTGAGCTAAAAATAGGACAATCGACTTGTATTGGAATAGGTGGCGATCCAATTATTGGAACTCAATTTATTGATGCCCTGGAACTTTTCAACGAAGACAAAAAAACTGAGGCTATCGTGATGATTGGTGAAATCGGCGGAAATGCTGAGGAAATAGCTGCCGAATACATAAAGAAAAACGTAAAAAAGCCTGTTATTGGATTTATTGCAGGTCGAACTGCTCCTCCGGGACGCCGTATGGGACACGCCGGGGCGATTATCTCGGGCGGGAAAGGCACAGCCGAAGATAAAATCTCTGCAATGAAAGATGCGGGTATTGTAGTCGTTGATTCCCCTGCTGATATTGGAATTACAGTTAAGAAAGTGCTCGATGGAATAGCAATAAAAAAGAAAATTGCTGAAAAAAGAAAAAGTAAGTTAGCAGAGAAATAGATTTTTTTCTTTTTCAATATTATTATTTGAGATAGAAATCTTCTCACCATTTTTTGTGTGAGAAGATTTTTTCAAACTACAAATTTGTTTGATAAGAATTTTCATTAGTAATTAAAGAACGAATTAATAAAATTATTCATAAACGAACGAGACAAAATCAAGAGATTATGTTGTGAATTCTTATTGATAAATAAAAGGTTAATGAAACTATTTCGTCATAGTATTTTTGGGGTTGTTGAAATGTTCGAACGGAGGAAAAATGGAAGGGAAAAGTTCGAAAAAGCCTTTGCGTCAGGCATTGGATACAGAAAAAGATTTGTTGAATACTTATAAAAAACAGGAGGAACAAAAAGTGAAAAAAATGGGAGAAGAGAGCAGAATTATGGAAGAAAGTCAAAACGAGCTGAATATTGAAAATCAAAATGAAAAAAGTCAAAAGGAAGATAGTAATAATAGTATTATCGAGGAGCTTTCAAATATTGCATTAGATAAGATTTCGGAAATTGAGGAACTGAAAGCTGAGAGAGACTATCTGAAAGATCAGTTAGTAAGAAAAGTGGCTGAAATTGAAAATCAGCGCAAGCGGCATATGAAAGAAAAGCAGGAGTTGATAGATTATGCAAACGGGCAACTTCTCGGTAAAATGATAGAACTACTTGACTACTTTGAGCAGGCAGTAGATGCTTCAGGCAAAACAACTGACATAGAGGCATTGAGAACAGGCTTGGAGATGCTTTATCAAAAAGCAGTAAAGCTATTCGAAGAGCAAGGCGTGAAGAAAATGGAAGATCCAACAGGCAAGCCATTCGATGTCAATTTACAAGATGCAATAATGGCGATGAATTCGGACAAAGAAGAAGGCACGGTGCTGCAGGTAGCACAGCCCGGATATATGTATAAGGACAAAGTGCTACGCCACGCAAAAGTAATTACTTCAAACGGACAAGCTAACGGATAGGTGAAATCAGATGAGCTTACAAAGCATTAAAGATAGTTTTACAAAACGAGATAGAGTAATAAGAATTCTATCGAAGGATGGATATTTCAGAGGAGTTGCGGTTAAGAATACGTCAATGGCACTCGATGCACAAGCAAGACACAATCTTGAGGCAACACCGGCATTTTTTCTTGCTAAGACATTAGCTGCATCGACCTTGCTTTCGGCATTTCTCAAGGGCGAGGAACGAGTAAGCATAGAAATCGATGGTTCGAATTATATAAAAAAAATATATTCTGAATCAATTCAAGTTGGTGAAACTCGTGGATTTATTCGTGTTGATAATAAATACGACGAAAGGAAATTGCATTCAATTGACGATGCGATAGGAAAAGGGAGAATTAAGGTATCGAGAATTTTATATAACAAAACAGAACCGATAATAGGAATTACAGAGTTGGCACAAGGTGATATTTCAACTGATTTAGCATATTATTTCAGTAAGTCGGAACAAATTCCATCGGCAGTTCTATTAGATGCTTCAATTGACGATAACGGGAAAATACTTCAATCGGGTGGGTTAATAATTCAAGCAATGCCGCAAGCACCATTAAAGGAAATAGTCAGAATTACAGAGCGGCTTTACGAACTACCACCAATATCAAAACTATTAGGCGACGGACACACTATCGAGGAAATTATCCGTCAAGCAACGGATTTTGAGTTCGAAACAGTGAAGCATTCACCAGTGGATTTTTACTGCCGTTGTTCGAAGGAAGGATTTCTCGGTCATCTTGTGGCACTCGGTGCCGACGAAATACGCAATATGCAAAAGGAAGGACATGCAGAGCTTGTTTGTCAGTATTGCAGCGAAAAATATATTTTAGATGAGAGTGATTTTGCAAGAATATTAACAGAGATTCAAGCAAAAAATAATTAGGAGAAATCGCTATGGCAAAAAGAAACAAGAGGAAAGAAACATCGGAAGAAGTAAGTTTACCGAAAAAACTACCAATATTACCATTACGAGATATAATCATTTACCCAAATATGATTTATCCTGTGCTAATTGGCAGGGAAACTTCAATGAAGGCGGTCAATTATGCATTGGATAATGACAAGCTGATTTTTGTTGTTATACAGAAAGTGCCCGAACAGGACGACCCGACAATAAATGATTTGTTTGAACAAGGAATTGTTGCTAAGATATTACAGGTATTGCGTCTGCCGAACAATTTATACAAGGTGCTCCTGGAAGGCTTGTATCAGGCAAAAATAGTAAAAAAAGCACGAAAAAAAGATTTTTTAGAAGCGGAAATCGAAAGTGTGAGCATCCATTATCAGGAAGACGACCCGGAATTGGCAGCACTTGTAAGATATTTATCAGAATCATTCAAACAATATGTAAACAAATCAAAAAATTTGCCCTCGGACTTGATTTTAGCATTCGATACAATTGAGGACCCGCTCTATAAATTATATTATGCGGCAGCGAACGTAAAGTCCAAACTTCAGGAAAAGCAAAAAATATTAGAAGAAACAGATATTAAGCAGAAATTTTTCCTTCTGAATTCGCTTCTGAGCAATGAACTTGAACTATTGAAACTTGAAGAAGAAATTACAAATAAAGTTCATTCAGTTATTCAAAAAAATCAGAAAAAATATTACATTCAGGAGCAAATCCGCACACTACAGCAGGAGCTTGAAGAAGACGAAGGGCTACCGCAGGAACTACTCGAAATAAAAGAAAAAATCGAAAAAGCAAATCTGCCAAAACACGCTTACGAGAAAGCTTTAGATGAGCTCGACAGACTGAAAAAAACTCCGATGATGTCGCCGGAATATTCAGTTAACCGGACTTATCTTGATTTACTCTTAGCACTTCCCTGGAATGAAAAAACGCAGGACAATATCAGAATAGACCACGTTAAAAAAGTATTGGACGAAGATCATTATGATTTGGAGCGACCGAAAGAACGAATACTTGAATATATAGCAGTACTGAATTTTACGGGAGCATTGCGTCGCCAGATATTGTGTTTTGTGGGACCACCGGGAGTTGGGAAAACATCGTTAGCAAAATCGATTGCGCGCGCTTTGGGAAGAAAATTTGTTCGCTTTTCGCTGGGTGGAGTTCGAGACGAAGCGGAGATACGCGGTCATAGGCGGACTTACGTAGGAGCTTTGCCCGGTAAAATAATTCAGTCGATGAAAAAGGCTGGGACGATAAATCCCGTGATATTGCTGGATGAAATAGACAAAATGTCGATGGATTTCCGCGGCGATCCGTCTGCAGCATTGCTGGAAGTGCTTGATCCAGAACAAAATGCAAATTTCAATGACCATTATTTAGAAATTGATTATGATTTGTCGAATGTATTATTCATTACAACAGCAAATGTAAAATATGATATTCCGGCTCCTTTGCTCGACAGGATGGAAATAATCGAGATCAATAGCTACCTTGAAACCGATAAGCTCGAAATAGCAAAAAGGCACATAATACCAAAATTGCTAAGTGAATTCGGATTGGACAAGCTCAAGATCAGCTTTACTGATGAAGCAATATTAAAAATAATTCGCCAGTACACACGCGAAGCAGGTGTTCGCAATTTAGAACGCGAAATTGCATCTGTATTGCGAAAACTTGCAAAAGAAATTGTTTCTGAATCTTCTGATTATTCGGCGGAAAGCAATGAATGGATTCCGATACAAGAGAATAAAGAGATTTTGAAAAAGATTGCCAAGAAAAAATACAAAGTAACTCCTGAGACGGTAGAAAAATATCTCAAAGCACCGATTTATAAAGAAAAATCGGATGAATTAGATGACAAAGTCGGAGTAGTAACAGGGCTTGCGTGGACAAGTGTTGGTGGTGATGTGATGCCGGTGGAAGTATCGATAATGCCCTCGACCACCGAAAAGCTAACACTTACAGGGAAATTAGGGGACGTGATGAAAGAATCGGCAGTTGCAGCACTTTCATTTATTCGTTCCAACTATAAGGCATTGGGATTGAATGAGAATTTCTATAAGAAAAAGGAAATTCATATACACGTTCCGGAGGGAGCAATATCCAAAGACGGACCATCGGCAGGCATAACAATTGCAATGGCGGTAATTTCAGCGATTAGTGGCAAACCAGCAAGCGGAAAAGTTGCAATGACAGGAGAAATCACTTTGCGAGGAAATATTTTGCCAATCGGCGGATTGAAAGAGAAGCTGTTAGCTGCGAAGCGTTTTGGCATTACAAAAGTAATTATTCCGGATGAAAATTGGCGAGAAATACAGGATTTCCCGGTAGAAATCACCAATTCGCTGGAGATAATTCCTGTGAAAACATTGTGGGAAGCACTTCCGGTTGTTTTCAAATAATTGCCTAAAATTTATAATAAATTCA
>CALGXJ010000006.1 GCA_937936035.1 Eximiradius proteiniborus | reverse complement strand
ATCTTTTTTATATCTTATTTTTTTATTATCTTTGTGTTTTATTGCAAATTGGATGAATGTATATACAAAAAATTTCATATTGTCATTTCAGCACAAAAGAGCGGCGAAGAATTTCAAAACCGCCCTTTTCTCTTCCAGCGTCCCGTGCCGGCAAAATCTTGCAGTTTCGGCACTACCAAACTGATGCACCCGTTTGATAAAACCTTTCTTCTTATACATTTTTTTGTTTAATTATTATTTTTAGGAGATAATTATGAAAAAAGACTTCCTTTCAGTTTTGGATTTTACAACAGATGAAATTCTGGCTTCTTTTGAATTAGCAAAAGATATGAAAAAAGACCGTAAAAAGTATTCGAAAGCATTAGAAGGCGAAACTCTTGCCCTTATCTTCGAAAAGCCATCGCTTCGCACTCGCACAAGCTTCGATGTTGGTATTCAGCAATTAGGTGGCTACTCATTGTATCTTTCGCCAAACGAAATAAATTTAGGCAAACGTGAATCAGTTTACGACGTTGCTAAAAATCTGGAACGTATGGTGCAAGGCGTTATGATTCGCACTTTCGGACACGATATCGTAGAAAATTTTGCTCGCTATGCAAGAATTCCTATCATCAACGGGCTTACTGATTACTCCCATCCTTGCCAGGCTATGGCTGATTTCCTTACAATTTTAGAACACAAAGGAAAATTCGAAGGATTAAAGCTTTGCTATGTAGGTGATGGCAATAATGTTGCTCATTCACTTATGGATGCTGGTGCCCGCCTTGGTGTTAATGTTACAGTTGCTTGCCCTAAGGGGTTCGAACCTAATTTGATTGCTTTCCAGGAAGCAACAGAAGCTGCAAAAGCAACCGGTGCAAAAATTGAAGTCGTTCATTCGCCGGAAGAAGGTGTGAAAGGTGCAGACGTTGTCTATACTGACGTTTGGGCATCTATGGGACAGGAAGCCGAAGCTGCAAAACGCCGTCAAATCTTTATGCCATTCCAAGTTAATGCTGAACTTATGAAACACGCAAAAGATGATGCAATTTTTATGCACTGCTTGCCTGCTCATCGCGGCGACGAAGTTACAGACGAAGTTATAGACGCTCCATATTCTGTTGTATTCGACGAAGCAGAAAACCGTCTCCATGCACAAAAAGCTATTATGTATCAATTAATGAAAAAGTAAAAGGAGTTTATCGTGGCTTATACAGCTTTAATTGCCATAGGTGGCAATTCTCTGATTAGAGCTGGGGAGCGCGGCACAATCGAAGAACAACTTGCTAATGCACACGCAACTGCAAAATCAATAGCTCAGATGATTAAAATGGGTTGGCGTGTGGTTATCACTCACGGAAATGGTCCGCAAGCTGGCGCCGCTCTGATTCGCTCAGAGCGCGCCGCCGGCGAAGTGTACACCCACACTCTCGATATGTGCGTCGCTACTACTCAAAGCGAAATTGGCTATATGCTCCAAATTGCTATGGAACACGAACTACGCCTTCTTGGCTTAAATAAACTTGTTACTGTCGTGCCTACTATGGTTGCCGTAGATCCTAACGATCCTGCTTTTAAAAAACCTACAAAACCTATTGGACCATTCTACTCAAAAGAAGTTGCCCAGGAGAAAAAGGAAAAACTTGGCTGGGATATTGTTGAGGATGCCGCTCGCGGATACAGACGAGTTGTCCCATCACCTGAACCTATGGAAGTGCTTCAGTTAGAAGTAATTAAGAAAATTATTGATTTAGATGTTATTACAATTGCTCTCGGTGGCGGAGGCATTCCCGTTGTTAAACGCGAAGATGGCTCTATAGTTGGCTGCGAGGCTGTAATAGACAAAGACCGTTCGTCGGCATTGCTTGCTTACGGGCTTAATGTCGATTTGTTCATTATTTCAACTGATGCAGACCAGGTATATGTAAACTACAAAAAGCCTGATATGAAAGGTCTGCGTTATGCTACTACTCAGGAACTGCAAAAATACTACGACGAGGGACATTTCCCCGCCGGAAGTATGGGACCTAAAGTTGAATCTGTGATTAGATTTATTAAGAATGGTGGGAAAAAGGCTATCATTACTTCTTTCGAATGTTTGATGGATGCCCTCGAAGAAAAAGCAGGAACTCACATTTCTAATTAATTTTTTTTCTTATATTTGCAAAAACTACTTCAAGGAAAAATATATGCGCCATATTGTAGAATCCCAGCAGTTCACTGTCCCAAAAATCCTCGAATTATTCGAACGAACCGAGCTGATGAAGAAAATTGCTTTGCGTGGGGGCACTCGCGACTACGAGCACAAAATTATGGCTTCGCTTTTCTACAAGCCTTCCACACGCACTCGCTTTTCGTTCGAAGCAGCTATGTTTCGCTTGGGTGGTAAAGTGCTATCTACCGAGCAGGCTATGGAATTCTCTTCAGAAATCGAGGGCGAGCGTTTAGAAGATACTATTCGCATTATTGCAAACTATTGTGATGTGATTGTATTGCGTCATCACGAGGAAGGCGGTGCAAAACGCGCGGCTGCTATCTCGCCGGTGCCAATTATTAACGCAGGAGATGGATCTGGCGGACAGCATCCCACTCAAGCTTTGCTCGACCTTTATACAATCTACAACGAATGCAAAACTCTCGACGGACTTTCTGTTGCATTCGTCGGGGCACTCGATTATGGGCGAACTGTTCGCTCGCTAGCTTATCTTTTGAGCAAATTCGAGAGAGTGAAACTCTATTTCGTTGCTCCAAAAGAGATTCAAATTAAGCCGGATATTCTCGAACATTTGGACGAAAAAGGCGTCAATTACCAACTTTTGGATAATATTGGCGAGATTATCGGCAAAGTCGATGTTGTCTATCAAACCCGTATCGAACGCGAAAGGCTCGAAAACAAACACGTTGATTTATCACAATACAATATAAATTTAGATGTATTGCAAAGAATGAAATATAATTCAATCATTATGCACCCGCTCCCGCGTTCGGTGGAAATAGACCATTCGGTAGATGCAGACCCACGTGCTGCATATTTCCGCCAGGCTGAAAACGGCTTGTACGTGCGAATGGCACTCCTTACTATGATTTTCGATAAATAACACTTAGCCCCGCAATTTGCGGGGCTAATCCTTCTCTTTTATTCTTTTCTTCAAATAATTACACAAAATATTATGAAAAAATTAAATGATTAATCGAAAGTTAACATTTTGTTAATTCTTGATATAAATTGAATTAATTTTTTGTCATATTTTGGCGTTTTAAATAATACTGTGTAAAAAATTACACACTGTGTTTTGATATTATAGTATATTTTATTAATTTTGTATTAATTGAGTAAATAATATGGTTGTAATTTGAAATATCGTTGGACCTTTAAGAATGAAGACGATACAGCAGTACATGATTTAGCAAAACAATTAAAGATACCGGTTAGTCTGGCACGCGTTCTTGTTGCAAGAAACCTGAAAACGGTCGAAGAAGCAGAAAACTTCTTCGAACCATCTCTCGATAAGCTCTACGACCCCTTTATTATGAGGGATATGAAAAAAGCGGTCGAGAGAATTCTGAAAGCAAGGGATGAAGGCGAACAGATTTGGGTTCACGGCGATTACGATGTTGATGGTACTGCGAGTGCGTCTATGGTGTGCCTCTTCTTGCGAGAGATAGGGGCTAAAGTAGATTATTATATTCCTAATCGCTTCGAAGATGGCTACGGACTTTCTAAAAAGAGTATAGATTTAGCCCGTCAAAAAAATTCTAAAATACTAATTACTGTAGACGTCGGTATTACTTCTTACGATGCTCTTCGCTATGCAACTGAAAGTGGCTTGGACACAATTATTTGCGACCACCACGAGCCCGGCGACGAACTCCCTGATGTTTTTGCAATTTTGGACCCGTTAATTCCCGGCTGCCAGTACCCTTTCAAATCGTTGGCTGCCTGTGGTGTTTCTTTTAAATTTATTCAGGCTATCTCGCAAGCAATTGGAAAACCGGAAATTGCATATAAATATCTTGATTTTGTTGCTATTGCTTCCGCTGCAGATATGGTGCCGCTTATCGGCGAAAACCGAATAATGGTTTACTACGGTTTGCAGCAGCTTAATACTGAACCTCGCCCTGGAATTAAAGGGCTTATTTATTGCACGGGATTAAAACTTGGGCGTATTACTGCATCAAACATTGTTTATGCAATTGCTCCGCTGATTAATGCTGCCGGACGTCTCGGCGACCCGCGCCGCTCTGTCGAAATGATGATACAACAAGATGAATACGCCTCGTTCCGAATTGCACAAATGCTCGAAGACGAAAACCGCAAACGCCGTCTCTTCGACCAGCAAACTTTCGACGAAGCTGTGCCTATCGCTGAGCAACTTATTGCCGAAAAAGACAGACGTAGCTTGGTTATCCACGGTCCTAACTGGCACGCTGGCGTTATCGGCATTGTTGCTTCCCGACTTGTGGATAAATTCCACCTCCCGACTGTGCTTCTTACTACAATCGATGGTATTGCTAAAGGTTCTGCCCGTAGTATTAACAATTTTGATATTCACTCTGCTTTGAAAAAATGCGAACACCTACTGATTGAATTCGGCGGGCATAAACACGCTGCGGGGTTGTCGCTCAAAATTGAAAATATTCCGGCTTTTCGTGAAGCTCTCGACGAAATTGCTCATCAATACATTACCGACGATATGCTTGTCCCAAAAATTGAAATAGATGTCGAACTTCAATTTAATGAGCTTTCGCCGCAGTTCCTGAAAATTCTTAATAAATTTGCACCGTTTGGCTTTATCAACAACAAGCCATATTTCTTTACTCGCGGCGTTCGTTCTGTCAACGGTGTGAAAATTGTTGGCAATAATAGCATTAAATTCCGGGCTATTCAAAACAATTTTGTTATTGATGCTATTGGTCCCAATCTTGCCCATAAAATTCATCTTTGCACCGGCGGCAAATCATTCTCAATTATTTACAATCTCGAAACCCACAACTTAAACGGGCAAAAAGCACCCCAAATTTCTATCAGAGACATTAGACCCGATGAATGATAAACAACGATTTTGCCAAATACTGTTTAGAACGAATTAATGAGATTTATCTAAGCACTGATTTAAATGACCGTCAAAAAATCCTTGCTGCTTTCAAAGTATTCAAGGATTTTTTTATTAAATTAGACGAAGAAAATTTGCAGATTTTTTCCAGTTTCTACCAACGTATCATTTATATCATCAAAAAATATAGTTTCGACAATAAACTTGCCAAAAGAATTCATTTCGTTCGATATATCGCAAATCAAGCCAGGCACCATAATGATAATATTATTCAAAGTCATTTCTTTACCTACTTTGCTAATTTATTTTTGATTTTCCATTTTGTTGCTAAACAAAAGTTAGTCTTTCCCGATATTCAGCTTGCTAATTTTACTAATATTGAATTAATTTCAGATGAACACAATAAATTACTTCCTTACGCAAAATCAAGCACGAGAGCATATGTCAAAAGCGTTGAAACCAACAAAGAAAGCGACCACTGCTTGCTCACTCTCGAAAACGATGACGGCATAATATTTAAAGTTAAACTAAATCATCATTGGCAACTACTTGCAGGCGAACTTTCGGAAAACACCACTTTGCAACTTCATAATCTTTCTCAAAATGGAGATATTTTCGAAACAAACCGTTATTCTCTCGTCGTTTTCGAACCCGACTATCTGATCGATGTTACCGATATTTCTGAATGTTTTTCGCAACAGGACTTTAATCCTTTTCTCTATTTTATTAAAAAAATAAGTGAACGCATCACCAATCGTGCGATTTTAAAAGGAAATATTGTCAATTCATTATTTGACGAATTAATTCTCGACGAGAATGCAGACTATCAGGATTGCTTCCAGAAAGCTCTCAAAAACAAGCCAATTCAGTCAGTTGCAGCAGTCCGTTCAATAGATGAACTGAAAGAACTATATTACGAATTGCTGAATTCTTTCGATGTTATAAAGCAGAACGTCCAAAAAATTTCACGTGAACGTGCCTATATTGAACCTACATTTATTGCACCCGAGTATGGAATTAGCGGGCGTTTGGATTTGCTTGCCGAAAATGCAAAAGAGCTATTTGCTGTGGAACTTAAAAGCGGGAAGTCTCCAAGTTCCAATTTATCCTACACCGACTACGACAAATTATATTCGCTTGCAATCTGGAAAAATCACGTTGTCCAAGCAATTTGCTATATAATGCTGCTCGAAGCAAA
>CALGXJ010000005.1 GCA_937936035.1 Eximiradius proteiniborus | reverse complement strand
GCTCAAATGCAGGGACACAAAATTAAGCACTTTTTTCTAATTTCCAAAAACTTTTTTTTCCAATGTTTATAATAATGTGTTGTTGACAAAGATAAATTAGTTCAATGTGCTTTCAACGGTATTCCTTAATTTTACCAGTATTTCAGAGTTTTTTTGTTTACTTCGCTTTCTCAATCCACTTTTTCCACACTTCCGGGGCAACTCCAAATTGTGCTTCCTGTCCGAAGCGTGTTATCGGGGTTCGTAACAGCAGCGGATCGGCAAGCAGTTCTTCCCAAATATCAAGCACTTTGTATTCAAGTTGACGTTTCTTGTATTGCTTGCCTTCTCTATCGATAAGTTCCTCGATCGGTATTTTGCGGGCAATGCTTTCTAGTTCGCCTTTGCTTGGTCCTTTTTCTGCAAGGTCAATAAACTGTATTTTCACACCGCGTTCCTTGAAAAACCTGATTGCTTTAGCAGTTTCCCTACACTTTTTTGTGCCGAAGATTTGAATAACTGTAGCCATTTTTCACTCAACAATAATCTTTTTAAAACAATAATTTAAGAATTTATCTTTGTTTTTTTCAATAAAATTGATATTACGGCACTTTCAAAACCAAGATATGATAGTATTTATGCGGTTTTTCGATGATTTATTTTTTTCTGTTTTTTTACGCTTGTAGTTTTTACGCTTGTAGTATCGCTCAATATTTTATCAGATTCTATTTACTTGCTATTTTTAATTTCATCACTTTTTCGAAATCAACAAGCATTTCCTTTGATCTAATCTCGAATATGCACGGCTTGGATTTACCGACATTTTTTGTATTCACGATTTTCTCTTTTGTATGGTCTGAAACATCAAGAGCCAGCACAGCATCCAAAGATTTTAGCGGGAAATATACAGTTGCCTGCATATAGCCTTTCCGGGCAGACATCCATACTATTGTTTCGCTCTTTTTCTGGGCTTTGCATAACCACGCTTTGCCATCTTTGTAATATCGCCATTCATAATTCAACTGTACTCTTTGCAAAAGACTGAGCAAATCAATATATGCTTCGTAGGATTGCCCCAGTGCATCTTTTAGCACCGTTTCGTCTGGATAGACACTCTCATCTCTTAGTTCTATATTATTGATTGTATCCATTCTATTTCCTCAAATGTATCATTCGGCAATACTATCCAATGATGATATTCATCTTACTTTCTTTCCAATTTCTTTCCGGGGTTGCATTGCATAAACAATCGGTCTAAAGTCAGATTTACCGAGCTATTATGGCGTGCCGAGTCGTCTGCTGTTGGTGGCAGGTAGCTTGTTTTTCCTTTGTGAGATTTAAATATTCCCGTAGAATACCATACAGTTTTGTCCAATTGTGCATAGCGGATGCGTATCTGGTCTGCAACAATCTCACGGTCGTTTGCAGAACCTTTGATTGTAAGATTTTTCTGCAAAACAAGCAGGCAATTGTTATTGTTTGTATCCAGCTCGGCAACGAAAAAGCCTTCGAGTTGCGATAAGCTGGTTGTTTTTTCCAGAAAATCTTTCGTTGGCAGTTCGCAACCAAAAGAACGCATTTGCGGAGCCCTTTCGTATATGCTTTTGCAACCAAATGCTAACAAAAGGACAAGTATTATTGTAATTTTTTTCATATCCGAAAACCCATTTATTTGTTTTTCAAATTGTTCAAAATTTCGAATAATCTGATGAAATCGTTCAGGCTAAGTTGCTCGGCTCGCTTCGATAAATACTCTAAATTGCTTGCTTTCAGTTCGTCTTCCATTGCTTTCATAGAAATGTTGCTTGCTTTCAGATAATTTTCCAACGAGTTGCGAAGAATTTTCCGGCGTTGCGAAAAAGCACTTCTCACAAGCTGCATTATTTCAGCAAAAGCGTTTATGTATTTTTGTTCTTCGTAGAAATCAAGCACAAGAACCGATGAAGTTACTTTCGGAGCCGGGAAGAACGAACCCGCCGCAATATCAAAAGCAATTTTTGGAGCGCAGACTAAATTGGCTGCAACCGATGTTATCCCATACTGACGGCTACCGTGCCCACTGCACACTCGCACTGCAACTTCTTTTTGTACTGTCAGTACAGCTTTCGAGATATACTCGGCATTTTCAAACAACAAAAAGAAAATTTCTGTCGAAATATTATAAGGTATATTCCCAATTATCAATAACTTTTCGTTGTATTTCTCGAAATGCCGCTTAATATCGAAATCTAATATATCTGAATGGATAATTTTCAAATTATTGCTGAATTTTTCGTGTAAGTATTCGATTGCCCTCGCATCCAATTCAACAAGAGTAAGCAATGGCTTTTGCCCGAGCAGAAATTCCGTCAGCACACCCATTCCCGGTCCAATTTCCAGAACAGGCTTGCCCGAAATATCCCCAAGCAAAGCAACAATCCGCGATGCTACGCTCTTGTTTTTCAGAAAGTTCTGACCAAGTGATTTTCGTGGTGCAAGATCTTTCATTTCGAACTGAGAATTTTGCTCAAATCGTTGTAAGTCTCTTCGATGCCGATAGACACAACTTTTGTATCGGAAATTGTGGAAATAAAGCTCGTATCGCCAGACCACCGGGGCACAACGTGAAAATGCAGGTGGTCGGGCAATCCGGCTCCGGAAGTTCTGCCAAGATTTGCACCTAAATTAAATCCGTGCGGAGCGTATATTTCCTTCAAAGCAGCAACACACTCCTGCATCAATACACACATTTCGCTCAATTCCTCTTGCTTTAGCTCAGTCAAATCCCCTATATGCCGGTATGGTGCAATAAGAGTGTGCCCGTTGTTGTATGGATATAAATTCAAAACAGCAAAACAATGCTTCCGACGAGCAACTACATAAGTTTCATTATCCGGCTTTTTGCCGCTTGCTGCAACACACAGAAAACACTCTTCCCGGCTTTTTTCCTGTTCGTCTTTGAATGTGCCTATATATTTGCTTCGCCAGGGTGACCAAAGAGTTTCCATAGTTTGAACCTTTTTAGTGCAAAAATATCTAAAATTTTGGAATAAAGAAAATAAAGAAACAACGGCAAATCAATATTCACAATTATTCTTTCCATTTGTCCGAAACCATTTTCTATCTTTCTACAATATCAAATATCAAATGAACCTGCTCAAATAAAAAAGGCGGGCAACCGCAGCCCGCCAAATTATCTAAAGTGCAGAATGTTTTTATATTTTTTCGGCTACTGATTTTCCTTGCAAGAACAAAGCTAAGTAGTCGCGGCTACCAGCTTTCGAATCGGTTCCGCTCATATTAAATCCGCCAAATGGGTGAACATCGACAATTGCACCTGTACATTTACGGTTCAGATAGAGATTGCCGACGTGGAATTCACGGGTTGCGCGGTTCAGTTTTTCGCGGTTCATTGAATAAACTGCACCAGTGAGCCCGTAAATTGTGTTGTTCGCAATTTCTAAAGCGTTATCAAAATCGCGGGCTTTGATTACTGCAAGCACCGGACCGAAGATTTCTTCCTGCGAAATACGAGCCATCGGATCCACATCAATGATGATTGTCGGCTCGATGAAGAAACCGGGTCTGTCTAATTTATTGCCGCCGTGCAGCAGTTTACCTTCTTTCTTGCCAATTTCTATATAATTGAGAATTGATTTTTCTGCACTAGCGCTGATAACCGGTCCCATCTGATAATTTTCTTCAGGCATTCCCTGCTTGATTTTTTCAACACCAGCCTTCAGTTTTTGAACAAATTCATCATAAACTTTTTCATCTACAACTGCACGCGAGCAAGCCGAACATTTTTGCCCCTGAAATCCGAATGCAGAAGTAAGAACTCCAGCAACTGCATCATCAACATTCGCTTCGCTATCAACAACGATTGTGTCTTTGCCGCCCATTTCCGCAACAACGCGTTTTATCCAGATTTGACCCGGGTTAGTCTTTGCTGAACGTTCAATAATACGCAAACCAACTTCCATCGAACCCGTAAACGAGATAAAGCGTGTTTTTGGATGATCCACAAGATAATCGCCGGCTTCTGCACCAGATGCAACAAAATAATTAAGCACACCGGCAGGCAAACCAACTTTGTGCATAATATCCTGGAATAGCCAAGCCATCATCGGTGTTTCGCTCGACGGCTTCAATATCGCTGTGTTACCTGTTACAATCGCAGCGGATGTAATTCCAACCATTATTGCAAATGGGAAGTTCCAAGGTGGAATGCAAATACCAACTCCAAGCGGGATGTAGAAGTATTTATTCATTTCGCCGGGATAAGGTGTTAGTGGCTGGTCTTGCCCATAGCGAAGAGCTTCGCGTCCGTAGAGTTCAAGAAAATCGATTGCCTCGCAGGTGTCGGCATCGGCTTCGGCAAAGTTTTTGCCAGCTTCCAAAATCATCCACGCATTGATTTCAAAACGGCGCTGACGCACCACTTCGGCTGCTTTGAATAAATATGCCGCTCTTTCTTCCGGTGATGTATATTTCCAGGTTTCGAATGCTTTCAGAGCTGCCTGCATTGCGTCTTCGGCCTCTTTTTGTCCGGCTTTCTGAAATGTTCCGATCAGCTCCTCGTGATTTGCAGGATTAATTGATTTTGTTTTGCGCTCGGTGAATACTTCTTTTCCACCAACAATATTTGGATATTCTTTGCCTAATTGTTTACGAACATATTCAATTGCTTCTTTTTGCTTGCGTACGTTTTCTTCCAACGTGAAATCGAATGGAACTTGATTTGCAAAAGGCTTGATTACCATAGAAACTCCATAAATATTCATAAAAAAAAGAAATTATAAAGCTAATCTACAAATATACAAAGTAATATATTTATTAACAAACATAATAAAATGAGTTTATCAATCGATTTTAATAATTTTTGAATTTCCAGAAAGCGATTGCCAAAAATTATTTAGTTTTAGTTTTTGCAAACATATTCACAGTGCGGATTTTGATTTTTTCCTTTATATACCTACAAAATGCATTAATATTTTTTAATCGTTTTATGTTTTTTAATTCACTATAAAACTATTATATTTTCAATGTCAAATTTTCAAAAAGGGGAAAAAATGGCATTTATTAATTGGAACGACAGCCTCAAAGTTAATGTCGATTCGATCGACGCTCAACACCAGAAGCTTATCGATATCGTAAACACACTCTTCGATGCAATGAGCGAAGGCAAAGGCAATGATGTGCTAAACGTCGTTTTCAACGATCTGCTCAATTACACTGTCGAACATTTCTCTCACGAAGAAAAATTAATGGGGCAGTATAATTATCCAAAAGCAGAATTTCACAAGGTTGAGCATTCTGACCTTACACGTCAGGCACAAGATCTCTACGAGAAATATAAGAACGGTCAGACTACAATTAGCGTTCATACACTCAACTTCCTACGCTCATGGTTAAATAACCATATTCTTTCGTCAGACAAGCAATTCGGTGATTATTTAAACAGCGTTGGAGTAAAATAGTTTAAGAGCTCGAAACAAGAAAGGCTGCCTTCGATGTTGTGGCAGCCTTTTTTGTTGGTGTAAGTTCTGTCTAATTACTCAACAACAACAGTTTTTATATTAACAAACTCTTTTATGCCTTCTTCGGAAAGTTCTCTGCCGTAGCCGGATTCTTTGATGCCGCCAAACGGCAAACGTGGGTCGCTTTTCACTTGCCCATTTACATAAACTGTGCCCGCATTTAGCACATTTTTAGCTAAATACTCGGCTTTTTCCATATCTTCTGTAAATACAGCAGCACCCAAACCAAAATTTGTAAAGTTGCACAGCGAAATAGCCAAATCTTCGCGTTCAGCACGTGTAACCGCCGCAACCGGTCCGAATGTTTCTTGGTCGAAAATTGGCATTCCCGGCATTGCACCCGTAACAATAGTCGCAGGATAATAGAAACCTTCGCCTTCCGGGATTTCGCCCCCAAGATGCAGATTCGCCCCAAATTCAAGTGTTCTGGTTACCAAAGAATGCAATTCATCGCGTAAGTCTGCTCTTGCCTGCGGACCAATATCTGTATCTTTGTCGAGTGGATTGCCCATTTTGTAAGATTGCATCTGGCGGGTGAACTTCTCGAGAAATTCGTCGTACACTTCTGCTTCGACAATAAATCTTTTTGCAGCGATACAGCTTTGCCCGCTATTTACAAGGCGGGCAGCAGCACAAATCTTTGCCGCTTTGTCGATATTTGCATCTTTCAGCACTAAATACGGATCGCTCCCGCCAAGTTCCATAACGCACTTTTTCATATATTTACCGGCAACAGCCGTTACTCTGCGACCAACTTCCGTGCTGCCGGTCAGCGATACAGCCGCAACATTGATATTTCCAATCAGTTCTTCTGCTTCGTCGCCGGAAATAACAAGCGATGTAAATACGTTTTCCGGGATTCCTGCATCGAGCAACAGATACTCTATCGCAAGCGAACATCCCATCACATTGCTTGAATGCTTCAGAAGAACTGCATTGCCAGCCATCAATGTAGGAACAGCAAATCTAAACACCTGCCAGAACGGAAAGTTCCACGGCATAATTCCCAGTATTATCCCAAGCGGGTTATAAGTAACGTATGATTTTTTTGCTTCTGTCTCGATTTTCTTGTCCGAAAGGAAGCGTTCTGAATTTTCAACGTAGTATCTACACACTTTCGCACACTTTTCGATTTCAGCAAGCCCCTGCGAAATTGGCTTGCCCATTTCCTCTGCCATCAATTTAGCATATTGTTCCTTGCGTTTTAGCAATAAATCGGCAACAGCAAGAAACATTTCTGCGCGTGCCGAAAACGGGCGGCGCGCCCATTCTATCTGACGCTTCGTCGCAGTGGAAATAATCCGTTCAACTTCATTTCGGGTGTGCTTGTTATACTCTTTGATGACTTCACCATTGTGAGGATTTACAGTTCTAATTTTGTCGCTGCTCATATTATTTCCTTTTATTATTTTAATATTTTTGTTTTTATTACGTTTTGCTTTTGCAATAATTTTATATGTAAAATTATGAAAATAATCATTACAAAAATACTCGATTCAAAAATATTTTCATTAATTGCGGCACTCCTTATTATCTCGTTCGGCTTATATAAGTGGGGCAGCTTTTCCCGGAATGTAGATGAAATTGCTGCTAACTCCTTACGCAAAAAAACAGTTAAATCAGTTTCAATTAAGACTAATTTTTCTTCCAGCGATTTTGATAATTTTCAATCGAATTTTTATAACGAAAATGTCTACGAATTCAAAAAATATCCGGGCTACTACCAGTCGCGGGAATTTGACGAAAGCGACAGCCTTTCCTATTTTTTCTCGGTCCCGGCCGACCAGACCATATTTGTTACTTTAAAAATTCATTATACCAAATTGCCGGACGGTTTCGACCTGAACCGGCACTCTGCAAATTGCCTTTCAGCTTTGGAAAAAATAATCTTCAACAAATAAAAACTGCTTGCAAAAGCTTGCAAGCAGTTAGCAACAAAATCTATTTGATAGTTTATTATTTCACTAACTTATGTTTTTTCAGAGCTTTTTGCAATAGTTTCTTGTTCTCGGAACGCATTGGAATCAGCGGCAATCTGTAATATTCCTCTATAATTCCCATTAGCACAAGCGCGGCTTTCACCGGAATAGGATTTGTTTCGACAAAGTTCAAAGCAAACAAATCAAGCAAATCATAGTGTATATTCATCGCACTCTGATAGTCGCCATCGAGAGCCAAATTTACCATTTGCGAGAAAATTTTCGGTGCATAGTTCGAAATCACCGATACAACGCCTTTCCCGCCGAACAAAATTGTTGGCACTGCAAGCGAATCGTCGCCAGCCAACACTGTAAAACTTCCCGGTGCATACTTTATTATTTCAGAAATTTGGTCTAAATCGCCCGATGCTTCTTTTGTGGCAACTATGTTTTTGTGGCTCTTAGCAAGTTTAATTTGTGTTTCAGCAGATATATTCACACCCGAGCGCGACGGCACATTGTAGATAATCAAAGGCATATCTACATTTTCAGCTATTGCTGCATAATGCTGGAACAGACCTTCCTGGCTTGGCTTGTTGTAGTATGGTGCAACAATCAAGGCTGCATCGGCTCCTGATTCTTTTGCCAAAATTGTCAGATCAATTGTCGCACGTGTGTCATTGCTGCCGGTCCCAGCAATAATTGTTGCATCTTTGCCGACGTGCTCGACTGCTGCAACAATCAAAGACAATTTTTCTTTTGCTGTCATTGTTGCAGATTCGCCCGTCGAACCGCATACGCAAATGTTTTTCACCCCATTTTCTAACTGAAAATCGAGCAACCTCTTAAATCTGTCGTAATCAATCGATAAATCGCTTTTGAATGGAGTTACTATTGCAGTTGTTGTGCCAATTAGGAAATTTTTTTCCATACACTTTCCTTTATTTATTTGCTGGTTGTTTATAAATTTGCTAACTTGTAATTATTTATAATACTTTGACTTTTACAAAATAATACATAAATTTTTAAAATAAAAAGCATTTTTTATGAAATACAAGCAAAATTTTGACGAACAGAAAAAAGAATACATCAGAAAAAGCAAAACTTTCAGAAAAACCCTTCTCAGAGACGCTCCTAAAAACGTTGATAATTTCCTGCAAGGGCGTGTCGTCGAGGTCAAACCCAAATACTTCGTCGTCGAAGAACTTCATACCAAAATTTTCTATTCGTGTTTTGCTGCCGGGCGAATATCCTCACCGCATAAATTTTCTAACCTTATCGCTTGCGGCGATTACGTTTGCTTCACTCTTGACGATAGCTCATCGAACGAGCAAAGCGGACTTATCTTTCAGGTAGATGAACGCAAAACAAAAATTTCCCGTCGCGACCCGGCAAACCCGAACCGTGAGCACGTTATCTCTTCTAATAATTCTCATCTGCTTATTTTTATGTCCATCGATGAACCATTAATTAATTTGCGTCTCATCGATAGAATGCTCGTTGCTGCCGAACTCGGCAAATTAGAACCAATCATTTGCATAAACAAAGTTGATTTAGTTGATTTCGACGAAGTCTCCGACATGTTCGACCCATACAGAGCATTGCAAATTCCATTGTTTCCGATTTCGGTTTCTGAAAATTTTGCATTGGACGAGCTCTATTCATTTATCAAAGACAAAGACACAGTAATTGTTGGAATGAGCGGCGTCGGCAAATCCTCGTTAATCAATAATATTTTCGGTAGCGAGGTGCAACGCATCGCTGATGTCAGCGAATGGAGCGGCAAAGGTCGCCACACAACAACTATTGTCCGACGGTTCGAACTTCCTTTCGGTGGCTACTTAACCGACACACCCGGACTTCGTGAATACGCATTGTGGGATGTTTCAAAAGATGAACTTTGCTTGCTGTTTCCGGATTTCCGCCAATATATCAATGACTGCAAATTCGCTGCGTGCACTCACACTCACGAGCCCGGCTGCAGTGTAAAACTGGCTGTCGATAAAAATAAAATTAGCTTTGAACGTTATCAAAGCTACCTGAATATTTACAATTCTTTGGATGATTAGCTGCCCCGCCAGGGCTCGAACCTGGACTTTTCTGATCCAGAGTCAGACGTGTTGCCAATTACACCACAGGGCAAATTCATTACAAAACTAATAATTATTTATTGAACTTGCAAGTATTTTTTAAACAGATCGCATAATTCTTTTGACAACGCCAAAAATTTCGAATGTGTAGCCTTCGCTCACTTTTATTGGTTCGAACGCCGGATTGTCCGAATGCAGCCAAACGCTTCCGTTTTCCTGCACGTAACGCTTCACAAGCAGGTTCCCGTCAATATTGACAACCACAATTTTGTTGTTTGCCGGCTTTTCTGCCGTATCGACAAAGATTATATCGCCCGGCTCGATTACTCCTGTCATCGATGCACCATCGACTGAGCAAATAATTAAGTTTTCGCTCGAAATTCCAACAATATCAAGCAATGTCCGCTTTTCAACCAGTTCATCCGAAACAACCGGCTGCCTTCGGGATGCTCCGATTTTCTGAATTAGTTCATTGATTTCTTCTGCAGTCATCAAATCTATGCGCTTGATGTCTGCTACAAATAATTCTCTCATACCGTATCTCACTGAATTAATTGTAAGCATTGCGTCCTTCAGTGCAAACGAAACAATTCGCTTGTCGCGTTCAGTAGCAGTGTCGAAAATAAGGTCGCGGTTTTTGTATGGCTTCCTTTTAAAATATTCATAAACAGTGCATTTGCGTACAAGCAAATAAAGCTCGTAGTTGCTAAGTGCCTCTATTTTTGATTTTTCCTGCTGCAACTTTTAGCACCTTTACTTCTTTATGTTCTTCGAACTCAACTTTTGCCAATTCTTTGATTTCGCTTATGTCTATTCCACGTTCTTTCAACAGTTTGCGTCTTTGCTTCCCCGGCAAATTATTTGCAAACACATCACCATCGCCCGTAAGCACCCAGGTTGGATTAATACCTCGCTTGTACAGCTCGATTAGCACTCTTGCTGGAACAGACGCCCGAGCATGTTCGTAGTTGGCTATATTGTCGCGGCTTTCCCCAAGCAAGTGAGCAAACTGCTCAGTGCTCAGCTTCTTGCCTTCGTTGAAAATGCTTCTTACAAACCGAAGACGCTGTCCGATATTTTTCAGGTAATCGTTTTCCATCGAATTAATTTATAAAATTATACGCATTTAAGCAATTTCTTTTCGGCTCGCCTCTCTTCGGTAATCTTTTTTCGCATCCGCCGAACGTGAACCAGCGAAACATTCAAATCCTTTGCCAGACAACTGTTCGGTTTCTCCCAATTTTCCTTTATATATCTCTCTACAAACTTATCAAGATGAGAGATACGCGGGATATAGAACATTCCGCCATTGAGATTGAGCAGCATTTTTTGCACTGCCTCGAGCCCGCAATATTCTGCAAGCATACTCAAATTATCCGGAAGTTCTTCCATGCGAATTTGTCGGACTACTTCCTCTTTCATTTTATCCTCCAAAAAAACTAATTTTTGCAATCTAAAATAAGTAATATTTACATATTTTTCAAGTAAAATTTACATATTTATATTTTTTTTTATAAATCATTTTGATACCTGTTTGCACCTGATTTTTTTATAAAAACCATTGTTCTTCTCTCATCTGAAAATACGAAGCAATTCAGGAATCAGCCTGTTTATAATTCTCAGAATAATTATTAACTCTTAATAAATTCTTAACTTATTCGTTTCTTAAAATAAAATGGTGCAAATATGTTTGAATATTCTGAAAATAGATTTCAAATTAAGTCATCGGTAAAAAAGCAAATAAAAAGCCTTGCATACGACGAACTCGTCGATTATCTGCAAGCCGCCGGCGAAGAAAAATATCGTGCCAACCAAATTCTCCACGAGATTTTCGTTAATCGGGCAACGGATTTCAGCCAAATGACCCATCTTCCGAAACATTTGCGAAAAATGCTTGCCGAAGTATTCGATATAGCTTCAATCTCGTTGGAAGAAAAACGCGTCTCAGCTGATGGCTCGGTTAAATTCCTGTTCTCGCTTGCCGACCGCCAATTTATCGAGGCTGTTTATATGCCCTGGGCAAACGACGACGGAGAAGTGGAACGCTCCACATTGTGCATATCCACAATGTCCGGCTGCCCCGTAGGGTGTGCCTTCTGTGCTACCGGAACGCTCGGCTTCAAGAAAAACCTGACTCCATCGGAAATAATTGACCAGATTTTCATTATCGAGCAGGAATTAGGCACAAAAATCAACAACATTGTGCTTATGGGAATGGGCGAACCTTTGCTAAATTACGAAAACGTCGTGCGTGCTATATCTTTGCTTGCCGACGAAAAAACCAAAGTGATAAGCCGACGAAAAATTACTTTATCTACTTCGGGAATTGCTCCACGTATTCGCGAGCTTGCACACACCAAGTTTCCACCGAAGCTTGCAATTTCTCTGCACGCAACCACCAACGGCACGCGGAACAAAATTATGCCAATTGCTCAATCTTTCGATTTAGCGTCCCTGATGGATGCAGTTGAATATTACTACCGCCACACAAAAATGAAAATCACTTACGAATATATTCCATTCGACGGAATAAACGACTCCGCAGAAGACGCCGAACGCCTTCGCAAAATTGCTCAAAGAGTGCCATCGCGAGTAAACTTTATCCCGTTCAACGATATATCGTTCACCAAGCCCAAAGGAATTTCGTTCGAATTGAAACCATCACCACATGAACGTGTTGCAAAAATTGTCAATTATCTACGTTCGCACAAAATCGCTGTCATCGTCCGCGATTCATTCGGTCGCGACATCGAAGCCGCTTGCGGGCAACTCGCACTATCGCGTCAGAAGTAAGATGCAGAAAATTTTTCTCCTCATCCTTGTTTTTCTGCTGCCTCAAATTTCTTTTGCCGATTTCGGCCGGCTGGCTTACATCAAAACAAAGTGCGACAGCCTTTACTACGGCGAGATCATTGCCGCTCGTGATAGCCTGCTTGTTCTATCGACTAATCCATTCGCCGATAACAGACAAATTTCGGACAAATTTGATAGCCTGCTAATTCTACGATGCAACCAGATTGACTACGTAAAATTATTGGAACAACCTGCAAAGTTCACCAAACGTATTAAATTTTCTACCATTGGAGCCCTGTTAGGTGGCGGACTGCTGGCTGCGCAGTACAAGCAAAATAATAAAATCACCACTGCTGATTGGCTGATTTTCCCACTGTCTGTTGCTATAGGTTATCTCTTAGGTGCTTATTTCGACATTTCAAACTACAAGCAAGAAACTCTCATCTATCCTAAATGCTCCAACCGCTTTTATCAAACGTTGTCCGAGCATTCCCGCTTTAAACAATCAGAACCGAAAAGCTTCGCTCGAAAGCTAAATCAATTAATCGAAAGAAATAATTAAATAATACGACTTGATATTGCAAGCCTATACAATCATTATGAGTTCCTTTGTGCTAAAAACTCAGTGGCTTGTGCCTCGATTTATTTTGATTGTAATTAATACAACTATTTTATACAATTAAGTCGTCGATTGTAACAACAGGTGTAATATTTCTGGGAATTTTAATATAAAAAGTGGTGCCTTTGCCAACCTGACTTTCCGCCCAAATATCACCGTTGTGCAGATTAATGAACTCTTTGCATAGGATAAGCCCGAGCCCGGTGCCTTTCTCTTTGTTTGTTCCCAAGGTTGTAACCTGCGAATCTATCCGAAATATCTTATCAATATTTTCCTGAGGAATTCCAACTCCAGTGTCGGAAACAAATAATGTAACATACTCGTTTGTTTCCTCTTTTATCCCAACTGTAACAGAGCCGCCGTCGGGCGTGAATTTTATAGCATTGGACACTAAATTGCGAATAACTGTTGTTACAAGATTCGGGTCTAAAACAATATTATAATTTTCCGGCACTTCACAGTTTAATGAAATATTTTTGACTGCTGCCTGATGTTTCAGCACAAAGCAAGTCATCTCTATAAGTTGCCTCATATTAGTTTCGACTGGTATAAAATTAATTTTCCCACGCTGAGCACGCGACCATTCGAGCAGATTCTCAAGCAAACTAAACAGGCTATCCGACGATTCTTTAAGCATATCTATCAATTCTTTCGATTCTTCCTTTGTCAAATCTTCAAAAGAATCTCGAAATAAATTTGTCGTCATTCGGAAGCTCCCGACAGGGTTTTTCAAATCGTGGGCAACAATCGAAAAAAACTTGTCTTTCTCTGCGTTTGCAACCTCTAATTGATCCCGCTGTTCTTTTACTATAATGTTGTTTTCAATAAGAATTTGATTAAGCTTCGAAATTTCCCTGTTTCTCCGAGCCAATGCAATTAAAGAGACAACAATAATTAAAAGAATCAAAATAAATGAAACAACAATAACTATTGTTATTTTCTTACTGCTTAGGAGCTCCTGCTCTTTTCTGGCTAAGTTATGTTGATACTCAATCACACGCAAACGAGCGTCTAATTGGTTGCTTGTATGTTTGCTAATATAACCTTGATATTCGTGTAGATAAGCAATTGCAGTTTTATAGTCGCCCATTAATGAATAGATTGAATAAAAAGAATTTGCCGCCATAGCTTTGTAAATCAGTATGTTTGTTTTGTCGCTGATTTCTTTTACTAATCTGGAATATTCGAGAGCCTTGTCGAAGTCTTTTTCGTCTGTGTATGCAGATGCAAGCGAAGTGTAAAGCAAAGGCAGATACATTTTGAAATCTTCCTTTTTCGCTACTTCCAGAGCTTTATTCAACTGTTCAATTGCCTGTTTCCGATAACCTATGATAATAAACAATGAGCTTTCGATCTGTGATGTATTTACAAATAATGCCTTGGATTTAGAAAATTGTGCATAATGATATGCCAGATCGATATATTTTACCAACGAATCGTAAGTCATTTTCACTTCTTTGTCTTTAGGAATAGTGTTAAAAAATTTTTCAGGTGATCTTTCTCCGGTCCCGTATCCTTTGAAAATACCGAATTTATGACTGGAATAACTGTATTTACTATTTAATTTTTCAAACATTACTGCTGCCAACCGATTATACGTCTGAGCCAATCCCAATGTATCATTTAGCTTCAAGAATATCTCTTCCGCTTTCAGAGCGCTCTGCACTGCCAAGTCCAGAAAATTCAGCGAACGGTATGTCTCCGCTATTGATCGCATAGTTTCAGCATAATTACGCTTGTCGTTCAACTCCTCGAACAACTTCAGTGCTGAAAATGAATATTCTAAGGATTTATTTGCATCGCTCCAGATTCGCCAGACTATTCCCCTATAATACAATGCTTTTGCGTAAAGATGCGGTATTTTCAGAGAATCAGCTAATTTATAGGCAACTTCAGTGTTCAGCAATATATCTAAGTCCACTACATCCATTTGCTCCTGAATCAACTTAAAATACTTTTCGAGTCGAACCTTCGGATTTTTCTCGTTTTTTATCTGCGAAATCAGACTTTCTAATTCATTGTTGCCAAAAAGCAGCTGGATACCTGCAATTAATATTGTTAATAATAAGAAAACTAATCGAAGTGATTTCATATTTTTTTTGAGATTATTCAATGTAATAAACGAATAATATTAATAATTATGGGAATAATAAAATTAATTTTTATTTAGCAATGTAATTCCAAACAGTTTCGCTTGTTTTTGTAAAAACAAGCCTTTTCAAAAATATTTGCTGAATTTGTAAAATAATAGTAATTTAATAAATTGTTAAATACTTGTAAAGTATAAATAAATTAGATTTCTCTATTGAATGGAAACATTAACACTCATAGAGCTGACGAAATTATTAAGGAATGAAGCAATATATTACTCGTTCGGGGAAAAAACAGTATTAAGGAAAATTTTTGCCACATCTTTGTTCTTGCTTTCTGATATTTCAATGCTAACAATCTCAATCCTTGCCTCAATTGCGGTGTCGGCTTTAGCTGTTAATGAATTCTCCCTTTCGTGGAATCACATATATCTGCTGTGCCTTTCACTTCCTTTTTTCCCAATTGCTTATGCTTTGCGAGGACTTTATCCCGGATTTGGTATCGATATTATCGAAGAACTCCGCTCAATAACATATAGCACTACTATCGCATTTATAATATTTTTCCTCCTGAGCTATCTTGCCGAAGGAATAGAAAGTCAGTTTCGTATTTCAGTTTTTGCTTCGTATTTTGTTGCTTTGACGTTAGTCCCCGTCGGTCGCTCGATTGTTCGGAAATTGGCATCGAATAGCTCCTGGTGGGGCATACCGGTTGTTGTAATTGGTGCCGGTCGCGCCGGCGAACGCGTTATTGGCTCGCTTATCAAACAAAAGCAACTCGGTTTGCGTCCTATTGTTGCTGTCGATGACGACGTCGACCGCTGGGGTTATATTCACGGCGTCCCAGTTATCGGCGGGCTGGATATTATTCCCGACCTTTCCCAACACCTCTGCAACGAGCACGCAATTATCGCTATGCCACGCGTTAATGTTGAACGGCAGAGAGAAATCATAGATAAATATTCGAAATTCTTTGCCCATACAACCATTATCCCGGATTTGTTCGGGCTATCGAGCCTGTGGGTGTCTGTCCGTGATTTCGGTGGATTTCTGGGACTTGAATTGCAGCAAAAACTGCTTTCTTCATCCGCCCGATTTATGAAACGTATGTTTGATATTGTGCTCGGTTCTCTTTTGCTTCTGCTCTCAGCTCCTTTGATGCTCGTTATTGCGTTGCTTGTCAAAATTGATTCTCGCGGCAAAGTCCTTTTCAAGCAAGAAAGAATGGGAATTAACGACACCCGCTTCAATATTATTAAATTCCGCACTATGCACAACAATGCCGAAGAACGCCTTTCATCTATTCTCAGCTCCAATCCAAAACTGCAAAAAGAATACGAAATATACCACAAACTCAAAGACGATCCCCGTCTTACCCGCGTCGGAAAATTTTTACGCAAATATTCTCTCGACGAACTTCCTCAATTCTGGAACGTTATCAAAGGCGATATGAGTTTGATCGGTCCGCGAGCATATATCCCATGGGAAAAAATTAAAATGAACGGTCACGATGAAATAATTTTAAAAGTAAAGCCCGGCATCTCCGGGCTCTGGCAAGTTACCGACCGTAATAATTCGAGCTTCGAGGAACGCAACCAGATGGACGTTTATTACATTCGGAACTGGTCTATGTTTTTAGATATATACATCGTTGCAAGAACTATTGCTGTTGTTCTTACCGGCAGGAGCGGTTGCTGATGCACTATATCGCTGTTTATTGTGGCTCATCGAAAGGAAACAATCCTATTTATGAAACAGAAGCGAAAAATTTCGCCCGAAAATTAGCACAATCTGGCTTCGGTTTAGTTTATGGCGGTGGTGCCGTCGGCATTATGGGTGCTGTTGCTGACGAAATGCTCGGCTGTGGTGCAGAAGTTGTTGGGGTTATTCCCCACAAATTGCTTGAAATGGAAGTCGGTCACAATAATCTGACGAAGCTTCACGTTGTCGAAACTATGCACCAACGCAAAGCACTCATGAGCGAATATGCATCGGGGTTTGTTGCTTTGCCCGGAGCTGTCGGCACAATGGAAGAATTCTTCGAAATTATCGTGCTTAATCAATTGAATTTTATTAATAAGCCACTCGCCTTTTACAATATTAAAAACTTTTACAATAAATTAATCGATTTCCTTCGTCACACTTACGATGAAGGCTTTCTCTGGGAAAACACTTATCGTAGCCTTTTTTTCTCTGATAATTCCGACGAAATTATTAATTATCTGAAAGAAAGAATTTTTTGATTCCTATTTCGTTTGTTCTATATGTAAATTTTTTGAAAAATACTATGAAATCAATTCTCGGAAACGAATATTTTATATTTATTGCTCGATTAATTGTCGGAGCTATATTCATCATAGTTGGTGTTAGTAAAATCACCGACCCTAATCTATTCGCAAAGGAAATAGCAAATTACCGCTTGCTTCCTGAAATACTGATAAATTCTGTTGCAATTGTGCTTCCCTGGATTGAACTTATTTGCGGCGTATTGCTTATTCTTGGTGTGCGTTTGCGGGCAAATGCCGCTGTAATATTTGTATTGCTCCTGCTCTTCAATATTATGGTTGCCACTGCCTGGGCAAGAGGGCTGGATATTAATTGCGGATGCTACTCACAAATTGCAAAGCAAACAGTAGGGCTTCCAAAATTACTTGAAAACACCGGACTTATGTTGCTCTCGATATTAATTTACTTATTTCCTCAAAATAGTTTATCTTTGGAAAGTTTAGTGCTACAGGAAGCAAAAAGCAGAGAATAAAAAAAGACGAACGGTATATTGCTCGGGGATGAGGATGCTAATTCAAGCATCTTACGACAATGGTTAAGTTTGCCAATATACCGTTCGTCGTAATAAAAAATCTTAAATATCTATAATTCTTTCATTACTTTGCGAATAACTTCAAGTCCTTCCTTTATTTGCTCGCTTTTTATGTTCAGCGGCGGTCTGAACCGAACAGATTTTTCGCCACACGGCAAAATAATCAAGCCTTCGTCGAAACACTTGCGAGTAAACCGTGTTCTGTTCTCTGCATTGTCGAAATCAAATGCAGCGAATAATCCACGATGACGGACATTTGATATATATTCAGGAAACTCATTTTTCAATTCTTGTAATTTATCAAAAAGTTCTGAGCCGCGTTCAGCAGCATTTTGAACTAATTTTTCGTCGCGAATTATTTCGAGGTAGCGTGTGGCACGAACCATATCGACAAGATTGCCACCCCAGGTTGAATTTATTCTGCTCGACACTTTGAAAACGTTCGTATCGATTTCATCCACTCTGTCTGTTACTACAATACCGCACACCTGCATTTTTTTGCCGAACGCCATAATATCGGGTTTGGCTCCAAGTTGCTCGTGAGCCCACATAGTGCCGGTTAGCCCAACTCCGGTTTGCACTTCGTCGAAAATAAGCAAAGCTTCGTTTTCGTCGGCAAGCATACGCAATTGCTGCAGGAATTCCGGACGGAAGTGATTATCACCGCCTTCGCCCTGGATCGGCTCTATAATAATTGCAGCTATATCATCCGGATTATCTTTGAACGCCTTCTTTATTTCGTCGATAGACTGACGTTCCAATGCTATTACTTTTTCTAAATTTTCATCGTTAAGTGGAAAAGTTATTTTTGGATTTGTTACTCTCGGCCAATCGAACTTAGGAAAATACTTTATCTTGACCGGGTCTGTATTCGTAAGCGACATTGTGTATCCGTCGCGTCCGTGGAATGCTTCCTTGAAATGAAGAACCTTTGTTCCAACTTCCCGCTGGTAACCTTTTCGGAAATTTTTCTGCACTTTCCAGTCGAATGCAACTTTCAATGCGTTTGTTACCGCAAGAGCTCCGCCTTCGATAAAAAACGAATATTTGAAATAATCCGGAACTGCATATTCAAACAAAGTTTTCACAAAGGTTGCCATTGCATCTGTGTAAATATCTGAATTTGCGATTTTGTTTACAGCAATTCTGCCGATATAATTTATAAAGCCTTCCTCCATCATTTTTGGATGGTTCATCCCAATCGGCATAGACGCAAAGCAAGTAAAAAAGTCAATAAATGGTTTGCCTGTGCGAGCTTCCAGAAGCAGTGTGCCACGGCTTTTTTCCAAATCAAGAATAAAATCAAAACCATCCGCTAAAATATAGTTTCTTAATTCTTCTAATGCCTTTGTAGGTTCAACGTAAATTTGTGGAAAATACTCCATATAAAAATACTCCTGAATATTAAAGAACACGTGATATAAGCAAAAATAATAAAAAATAAGAAATAATCTTATTTTTCTGTTGTTCTTTAATTATAAGGGTATTCCGGCGGAAAGCTTTATGGTGAGCATAAGGTCTCTTTTGAAGCGACATAGAGAAAGGAAGGAACCCCCGCGAATTGTTCCGCGGCAGGTAATGTTTGCATTCGCTATTAATGTTGTCGCCCTCATAGTTTTAAAATTAATATATTCGCATTAATATTTCAAATATTTTTTTTCAGTAGTATTATTTAACGATAAAACAAAAAGCCATAAGTCAAATGGAAACTCACGGCTTATGGACTTCTTTAAATATAACTGTCCTATTTTTGTCTGTTATCTGTATATAATTATCTGTTTAGTTTTTATGCTGCCCTTGTTTGTTGCAACTCTCAATGAATATACACCCGAAGGCAAATTCGAAACATCAACTGCTTTGTTGAGCTTCGTCGCATCTATTCCAATTAGTTTGTTCCCAAGCAAATCAATTATCTCTATGCCCGAAACATCCGCATCGGCACTAACATAAATATAATTGCTTGCCGGATTCGGATATACATCCAAATTAATACTTTCGTCCACAACAGATGAATTAGCAATCCCTATTCCGCGTAAGTTTATTGTATAGTTGCCAAAATCAGCATTTGTTGTCAAAACTAAATTCCCTGAATAGCTCGTAGCATATCTTGGTGTGAAATTAATCAACAATTCAGCTGAACTGCCTGCTTCCACAGTTACCGGCAGTTGAGTTGCAAGTTCGTACGACTGAGGCACTGTTGCAGATGTAACAGTAAATGGCTTGCTCCCCAAATTATTCACATAGAGCGTCTTCTGAACTTTCACTCCGACAGGTGATTGGTCGAAATTTGCGTTCCCCGATATTGTAATGATAGAACTATTGTCCTTGATTGGTTGCATTCCGTACAAGATCTCCTGATTTTCATTGAATGTGCCGGAACCGCTTCCAATACCGCCTGTCCCGGGACCTAATGCAGAAAGCAGATAATAGCCATTATATGCACCGCCCCAACCCCAGTTCATCGAGAAATAATTATCCTCGCGATAGCCATCGCACACCCACGCGTGCCCGCCTTCCTGACCTGCACCGGTATAAATAACCGGTCTGCCACTATTAAGTTCTCTCTTTATAATATTAGTCCATTCAGCATCTGTCGTATCGCTTTTGCGAATTCCCACAATTAAATTTGGGTCGTATTTCCAGTAAGTTTTCATTGCGTATTCCGAACAATGCGTTTTTGGCGATGATTTCGAAATCACATACGCACCGCTTGCGTCCACACCGTAACGCATTTCCACACTTACTCCAATCAAAAATATTGCGTAAGCCAGCTCTTCGTTTTTCGAGTAAACCTGATTTGGAAACGGCTTCCAGTTAATTTCCATTTCATCGAAGCTTGCCGAAATTGTCCCCAGCTTGTAGTGATTGTATGAATGCGAGCCTCTTCCCAGTGTAGGATAATCCCAGTATTTCATTACCTGTGCCATCGCAATTGCTACGCAACCTGCCACTGTACGGGCTTGACGGCTGTCGTCGTATGGACAAAAATCATTATAAAACGGAGCCTGATTCCATTTTGTTCTTGTAAGCGGAGAAACTGCCTCCGGTGTAACTGTTACAAAGTCGTAACCACCGGATAGCACCTTTGCCCATTCTTTCGCAGTCGAAGCTGTCCTCTGTATGTTATTTTCGCGTGCATATCTTATTTGCTCTTTATAATAATTCAGCCAATACTCTACATTTGGTGGAATAAAATTTGGATCAAACTCTGAATCTAACGAGAACCCCAACACCGGAAATGTTGCATCATCGCCCGAAACAATTACAAATGAATTATTTTTCGATGAATAAACATAATAATACGGTTCTACTGCCACATCTTTGGTCGCTGACGCCTCGTCATTTGCAACATATACCAAATGTATTTGTCCAGTAGATTGTGTTGCAAGCTCTGCCCGTAAGAAGAAGTTTTCTGCTACCTGATTTGCAGTGTTTATTGCGATTGGTTTTGCCTGAAGCTGAATTGCGAAAAGAGTTAATATCAGTGTTAGCTTGATAAAATAATTTTTCATAAAATTAAATACAATCATTATTAAACATTGAATTCAATATAATTACACATTGATTTTCCGAATAGTTACAGTATTTTTCAAACTAATTCAAATCGTCGGGGATTTCTCTGATTAAAATAAAGATCACAGTAAATAGTTAATAATACAAGTTATTAAATTAACTAAAAATTTATTAATTTTGTATTCTGATTTTTTTTGGTTGAAAAAATGGAAAGAATATTCTTAAAATCAAAGATACACAGGGCAAAAATCACTCAGGCTGAACTTCACTACGAAGGTAGCCTAACAGTGGATACCGAACTTCTGAAAGCAGCCGATATTGCTCTATTCGAAAAAGTCTCCGTTGTCAATATCAACAACGGCGAACGCTTCGAAACATATGTGATACCCGGCGAATCTGGCAGCGGCACAATTTGCCTGAACGGTGCGGCTGCACGCAAAGGTCAGGTTGGCGACCTTATCATCATCATAAGCTACTGCCATCTGACCAACGAGGAAATTCCAAACCACAAGCCAACTGTTGTGCTTGTCGATGAAGATAATAAAATCAAAAGTGTTACTAACCCGGGTATTATGTAGATGACGAATTTGTCTGTTATTATACTTGCTGCCGGCAAAGGCACCCGAATGAACAACCCCGACACCCCAAAAGTTTTAGCACATGCAAACCAAAAACCGCTTATTGCTTATGTCTTGGATACGGCTCTGAAACTTCATCCAGAGCAAGTTTATTTAATAGTCGGCTACAAAAAAGAACTTGTAATTGATTACGTTTCTCAGCAATATCGCAATCATCCCGATACAATAAAATTTGTCCATCAGGACGAGCAATTGGGCACGGGACACGCTGTTAAGCAAGTTGAACCATTCATCGGTGCGCATACCGATGTGCTTATCCTTGCCGGCGACGCCCCCGTTATCAAACCCGAAACATTGCACAAATTCATCGCCGAGCACCACGCCGCATGCGCGGATTTGTCTGTCCTTTCGGCAATTGCCCCAAATCCAGCTGGCTACGGACGAATAGTTCGCTCCACCGACGGTGAATTTATCCGTATCAAAGAAGAAAAAGACGCTTCTGCTCAGGAAAAAGCTATAAATGAAATCAACAGCGGAATTTATTTTCTCAATACAGGATTGCTTTTTCCTGCTCTCGATAACATAAAGCAAAACAATGCTCAAAAGGAATACTATCTAACTGACATTATTGAAATAATCAAGCAACAAGGAAGAAAAGTTGTTGCCTGCAATTGTGCTTCGTTCGAGGAAATTCAAGGTGTAAATACTGTCGAGCAACTTCAGGAAGTAGAAAAAATCCTCGCCAACAGCTAATCTTTTCTGAAATAAAAATCACTCTGGTCGTCAAATTTAATGTTTATTACAACCCAACCGTTTTCCGGTGAATTGTAGAAAGAGAAAATCCACCTCATCGGGTATAGAGTGTGCAATCCTAAATAACGGCATTTTATCATAGAGTTCGAAGCAACCTCGCTATCGACCGCCTCGAAACCACGCATAGCTCCGTAAATCTGAGTTGCTTTCTCTGTCTGCTCAATCAATCTATTGATTTCTTTTTCTTTTCGCATAAGCGGACTGCCTTGAAGCAATTGCCGGTAAGCATCTTCGTAGCGAGCCTGAATTATCAGTTTGAAAAAGTCAGAAATCTTTGTATGGAGCTCTTTGGGAACGTTTGGCTCGTAGTATTTAACTGTTGTTGATGATTTCGGCAGGCTTTCGTCCTGTGAATATGCCTGAACACCAAGAAATAAGAACAACAATATAGTATAAATCATATATTTCATAATTTGCACCAAATATTTCCAATCAATTTATATAAAATAAATGAAAAGTTAAATAATTCCAACAAGTTTTTTCAGGTAAAGCACTTCTTTGCGATTGAGATGACGGTAGCGACCTTTTTCGAGCCCTTTGTATGTGATGCCAGCGTAAGATTTTCTGTCTAATTGCTTCACTTCGTAGCCAACATACTCAAATATTCTTCTAACCTCGTGGTTTTTCCCTTCTGTGAGAGTTATGAATACTTTCGTTCGGTCTTGCTGACTGATGATAATATTGCAGGAAGCCATTTTTTCGCCATCAATTTCAAGCCCATCGGCGATTTTTTCCGCGTCTGCTGGTTTCAGAGCTTTGTCCAACTTCACAGCATATTCGCGTGGTATTTCGTAGCTTGGATGAGTAAGCCTGTGGGCAAGCTCACCGTCGTTTGTAAGCAGCAGAACTCCCGTAGTGTTTCGATCCAGTCGCCCAACCGGAAAAATCCGAGTTTGTTTTCGGACAATATCGAGAACAGTTTTGCGACTCTTTTCGTCCGAAGTGGTTGTTATTACATCTTTCGGCTTGTTCAGCACAATGTAAATATTATGCTCTTTGATGCTTACTGGGTCGCCTTTTATGGTAACCAAATCAGACGGATACACCTTTGCCCCAAGTTCGGTTACTACGGCACCGTTTACTTTGACCACACCGGACGAAATGAGTTCATCAGCCTTGCGACGACTGCAATAGCCAGAGTCTGCTATAAATTTATTAAGTCTGACCAACTCACTTTCGCTCGAACTTATCTTGCGAGTGTTTTTTTTAGGTTTATTTTCGTTCATTGAATTTCCGTGATGTGTATTTGTGGTCTTTGTCGGGGTAGAGGGATTTGAACCCCCGACCCCCTGGTCCCAAACCAGGTGCGCTAGCCGGACTGCGCTATACCCCGAAAAAGGAATACAAAATTAATAAGATATTTTTACAAAAACAAGTGTAATTTTTACTGAATTTTTATTTTTTGCTCCTGTAATAATCTCACCTCTGTGAATTTGTAGTTTATGTCGTGCTTATATAATGATTATTGCGCTAGTCGTCTACTTTTCAAATTTCATAAAGCAATTTATTAATCTTAATTTAATTGCTTCGGTTACTTTTTTGCTAAATATTTTATTAACAGTTCTATTTACTCCTTACACCATACGCAAATCATTTTCTGCTATTAGCAAAAATCTTTTCTAAAAAAGCAAAAAATCAATTATATTTGTAAGATATATTGTTTTCAACAAATTAAAGGAGAAAGAATGAACATTCTGGTATGTGTCTCACGTGTTCCGGATACAGCCACAAGGATTATTGTCGGCGGCGACGGCAAATCCATCGACAAAAACGGAGTAAAGTATATAGTAAATCCTTACGATGAATTCGCTCTGGAAGAAGGTTTGCGTTTGCGTGAAAAAAATGGTGGTACAGTTACTGCTATTACAGTAGGAACCGATGCAGCTACTGACGTTCTTCGCACTGCTTTAGCTATGGGCGTCGATAAAGCCATCCTTCTCAAAGGCGACGAACCAGCCGACTCCTACTATGTAGCTTATAATATCGCAAAAGTTGCAAAAGAAATTAATCCCGATTTAATTTTATTAGGTCGTCAAAGCATAGATTTCGACTCTTTCCAATTGCCTTCGATGCTTGCTGAAATGCTCGGTATGCCTTCGGTTTCTGTTGTTTCTGCCCTCAAAATCGAAAACAATCAGGTGCAAGCCGAACGCGACGTCGAAGGTGGCAAGGAAACTGTTTCGTGCTCGCTGCCTTGCATAATTTCCGCTCAAAAGGGACTTAACGACCCTCGCTATCCGAAACTTCCCGACATTATGAAAGCTAAATCCAAGCCAATCGATGCACGCGATGCCGAAAAAACTGCTCCGCGCACATCCATTATCGGTATGGAAATCCCATCAAAAGCCCGTGCCGCAAAAGTGCTCGAAGCTACCGACGCAAACATCGATGAAATTGTTCGCCTTTTGAAAGAAGAAGCAAAAGTTATCTAAGGAGGAAGTAAATGAAAAATATATTAGTATATCTCGAAGTTGCAAACAATAATTTAAAACGCGTTTCCACAGAAATCGCCACTGCAGCTTGCAAAATTGCCAACGGTGCTAAAATTACCGGTATTTTGATCAACTCAAACAAAGAAATTGCCGAACAAGCATCAAAATATGGTGTTTCGGAAGTTATTCTCGCTTCTGCTCCAAAAATTCAACTTCATTCTTCCACTGCCGTTGCAAAAATCGTTGCCGATGTTGCTAAAGAAATCGCCGCCGACTGTATCATTTTCCCAGCAAATTCCACTGGTCTGGAGGTTGCTCCACGCGTTGCCGTTAAATTAGGTGCCGGCTATATTGCTGATTGCATAGAGCTCGCCGCTGACGGCGACAATATAATTGCCAAAAAACCTGTTTATGCCGGCAAAGCAGTTGTCAGAACCAAGTGCGATACACCTATTGCCGTGTTCTCGCTTCGTCCGAATGTTTTCGTTGCATCCGAAAACAAAACCAATATTGAAATTAAAGAAAAATCCTTCGAGCTCAGCGATGCCGATTTGTCTGCAAAAGTTACAAATATTGCTAAAAACGAAGGTAAATTGGACGTTCTCGAATCTGATATCGTTGTTTCCGGCGGTCGCGGCATTAAAGGTCCGGAAAATTACCACCTGATAGAAAATCTGGCAAAAGCTCTTGGCGGTGCAGTAGGCGCATCGCGCGCCGTTGTTGATGCCGGCTGGCGTCCTCACAGCGAGCAGGTCGGGCAAACCGGTAAAACTGTTTCCCCTACCTTGTATGTTGCTTGTGGTATTTCCGGTGCAATCCAGCACCTTGCCGGTATGAACGCTTCGAAATACATTTTAGCCATCAACAAGGACAAGGACGCACCTATCTTCAAAAATTGCGATTACGGTCTTGTCGGTGATATGTTCGATATTTTACCCAAATTGACCGAAAAAATCCAAAAAGCTAAAATGTAATCTGTCGCTTTCCTATATACAATTATGGGACACAATTACTGTGTCCCATTTTTTTATAAAAAAAGTTGCCTGACTATTCAGACAACTTTTTTAAGTATGTATGCAGTGAGTTACTATCTCAATTTGAATCTGATCGGAATAGATACCCAGCAGGCAATTGGCTGACCGTTCTGAATAGCAGGTGTAAAGCGTCCGTATTTGCGGATAGCCTCTTCGGCAGCCTGATCGAGCAGCTTATTGTCCGAGTATTCAATAAGCATACGGCTTACTGTACCATCTTTCGAAACAAGCACGCGAACAATGACTGTTCCCTCGACGCCTGCACGGCGAGCCAACTCAGGATAAGTAACAAGCGATTGAAGTTTCGCTAAATCCACACCGGGTTCTTTTTCGACTGCAATAAATTCGTCCGGTTCTGGTTCTTTTTCTTTAATTTCCACTTTCACAGGAGTTTTCGAAGCATCGAAATCAATATTAGCGGCAAAACCTCCCATATCCACACCATCACCACCAGCAGCAGAAGCACGAGCAATATCCTTAACCGTTGCGAAGTCTTTCAAATCCGGAGAGATTTGAGCATCAGGCACAGGCACAGGCGTTCCCGCACGAGCAGCCGGACCGGTATTCAGCATAGTTTGTGTCGGTGGAGGAGGAGCATCCATAGATGTCTCGTCCGTCGGAGGTGGCAAGTTCTCAAGGTTGAGCCTCACCATCGGTGCCAGCTTCGGAGCTTTGTTTCTTTGCTCTTCGATTTTCTGGAAAATAAAGAAAGTAATCAAGAATATTGCAAGCAGAGCTATAGATACCAACAATCCGCGAATCGTATAGCGACGGATAAACGCTTTAAGTTCCGCCGCGCCATACGGACACGGAAGTGGTATTTCATCAATTGGAACATTTGCAACTTTCGCTTCCATAACTACAACTCCGCTAATTTTTTAATGTCTTCTTCAAGCATTGGAGCGATAGTAAATCTACGCTCACGTTTTTTAGGCTGCCCGTTTTCATCAAGTTCTTTTCCGATTTCTTCGGTAATTTTTACCTCTGCAAGATTCAGTTCGTCAAGAACTTTGATAACCATATCGTAAGTAGCATCGTCGGAGATTTTCAATGAAGTAATAAGACGATTACGAACATTCGGCATAAGGTTTTCGCGTTCAGCTAAAGCACGCACTTCTTTTAGTTCAATCGGTTGCGGGTCGTCGCTTCCTTTAGCATAGAACAGTTTATCGTCGTCGCGAATAAATATTTGCAGGAGCTCAGATTCGCGTACTTCTACCTGTTTGACAATCTCCGGTGGAATAGACATCTCCATTACTTGTGGAGCAGCCAAAGTGGTTGCAAACATAAAGAACGTCAAAAGCAGGAAGGTGATATCTACCAGAGGCGTCATATCGATATGGAAGCCTACGCGCTTCATCTTTTTTCTTTTAGACGCCTTTCCTCTTTTGGCACGTTCCGCTTTTAATTGACCACCACCACCAGCCATTTATTTTCTCCTTAGTTTTCTAATTAATATAACAATTTGTTAGTTAAATTAGTTACTGTTTTTTGTCAGTAACGTAATTGAACATTGTAGCACGATTGCGGCGAAGAATATCCATCGCATCGGCTATCCATTTAAATCTCAGTTTCTTATCAGCATCGATAGCAAACTTTGTCGCCGGGCGAACCACACGAGTGGCGAGCACCAGTTCGTTTAGCATATCTTTGTCTACTGGCAATTGGTGCTTCGAGAGCAATTCAGGTGTGAAATTTGGCATCTTCTGCCAGACAGCCTGACGGTCTGCCTCGTTGAGCACTTCGTAGTAATACATTGTGTCGCTTGTTGCACTATCAATTGCAACTTTGATTACTGCTAAATCTTTGTCTGGTATCGTTGCTGTATCGACAGGAGTCGAAGCTGGTCGCTTGATTACAAATTTCTGCTCGCTTTCTGCCTGTGTCTTGAACTTTGCTGTAAACATAAAGAAAGTTAGCAGAAGGAATGTAATATCGACCAGTGGGGTCATGTCTATTACAAAACCTACTCTTTTCTTTTTAACTTTAGCCACTTGCAGACTCCTTTTCTGCTAATTAGAAAAATTATTTTTTAGTTTTAATTGTGAAAATCTGTGTAATGTTCAAAATTGCTTCGTCTATCATATAAACGAAATTATCTACCTTAGTTGTGAAGAAGTTATACGCAACGATTGAAATAATTGCTGCAGCAAGCCCGCCAGCTGTATTATACAATGCTTCCGAGATACCTATCGACAACTGAATTGCCGAAACTGTTCCGCTTTGTGCAAGTGCTGCGAATGCACGAATCATACCGATTGTTGTTCCCAAAAGACCAACCATTGTTGCAATTGATGCAAGTGTCGATAGAATTACAAGGTTCTTTTCAAGTAGTGGTGTTTCGAGGTTCATCGCCTCGTCGATTGAACGTTGAACTTCGGAGATTTTCTTTTCTGGACCGTAGTTTTCGTCGTCTTTTACTTCTTTGAAGCGGGAAATTGCTGCACGAAGAACATTAGCAATCGAACCGCGTTGTTTATCGCATTCAGCCAATGCTTCATCTAAATTGTCGTTTTCAAGATTTTTGATTACTGAACGAATAAATGCAACAGGGTTGCCTTTGCCCTTTGCTTTGTTGATCGATAAGAAACGTTCTACTGTAAAAGTAACAGCCAAAATAATGAACGAAATAAGTAATGCTACAAGTGGACCACCTGTGTAAACCATCCCAAGTACGTTCACTGGTTCGTGTTTTGCAGCGTCCGCAAAGTTTGCAGGATTTCCCATTACAATAAAGTAAAATGCAAACGCAATTGCAATTGCTATCGAAATGGCAATTACATTAAACAGATTTTTCATAAAAAAACTCCATAATTTGTTTAAAGTTAATAAATATTATTACAACATTTTTATTGCTGATTGCAAATCATCTGCAACATTAAATACAGTTATCAGTTTTGTTATGATAAATATATTTTCGAGTGATTTATCTAAATTGCATAAAATTATTTCGCCACCGCGTTTTGCAAAATTCGAGTGAGCCGCTATTAGCACACCCAAAGCCGTTGAATTCAAATAAGTTGCTTTCTCAAAATCAATTATCAATTTGTTTTTCTTCTCTTCGGCATACTTTTTCAATATATCGCGAAGTGCATCGGTTTCCTCGCCACCGATGAATTGCCCACGCAAATGGATTATCACCCCGCCTATCTGCTCTTCTACTTTTACTTGCGACATCTATTAACTCCTTTTATTATACGTAATTTCAAAAATAATAAAAAAAACATACTTATTATAATATTTTGTTTATCTTTGCTAATATTAAACAAAAATTAATCATTCATTATCGAATTTATTTATTCTTAATATTACCTTAATATTAATCTCACAATTTATGATACAACAAATTAATGCTTTATTTGGTTACTTGCCCAAGCAAAATCCTTGTGTGTCCGTTAAAATCTTTAATAAATTCTATCCTGAAAGCACCAAAAATTGCCCTCAGATCAGCTTCCCTGTTCGCAGGAAGTTCAAGCAAAAAAGCCCCTCCACGACTTAATGCCGAAGGAAAAATCTCGGCAAAGCGTCGGTAAAACGTTAGCCCATCGGCTTCGTCCGTTAGCGCTTCTTTCGGTTCGTGGTAAAGCTCACGTTCAAGCTGATTGTAATCTTCAAGCGAAATGTACGGCGGATTTGAAACTATCAAGTCGTATCTCTGTTTTGGCGATACTTTCAGTATGTCCGACTGATAAAATCTAATATTCCCAACTTTGCTTAGTTCGGCATTTTGTTTAGCAACTTCAAGAGCCTCCGGGTTTTTATCTATTGCAAGAATTTCAGCGTCGGGAAAGCATGTTGCAAGATAGATTGCAATACATCCCGAGCCAGTGCCAATATCCAATATTCTTTTGTATGAACGCTGACGAATTAATTCTTCGGCTTTTTTTGCAAGTAGTTCAGTTTCCGGTCGAGGAATTAGCACTGCATTGTTTAGCACCAATTCAATATTGAGAAATTGCTCTTTGTTTAGCAAATATTGCAAAGGTTCGCCGGATGCACGCTTTCGTAGCAATTGCCTCATATGCTCGAGTTCGTTCTCTTCGAGCGGCATATCGTGCCTCAGATAAAGCTGCAACCTCTGTAAATTGAGAGTTTTCGATAGCAATAGTTCTACATTTAATCTCGGACTCTCTACGCTGTGCTTTTTTAAATATTCCGAGCCGCTATTGATAATATCTAATATAGTTGTTCTTTTCATATCAGCATTGATAGTAAAAGCGGGAAATGCAGTATAAACAGGTGGCGAACCTGCCTATACTGCAACAAATTTGGAAAGAAGCGACAGCAGTGCCATACGAATAAATACGCCGTGAGTTACTTGCGTTTGTATAAGGCAGTTTGGATATGAACTAACTCTGTAATCAAGCTCAATCCCATAATTAACTGGTCCCGGATGCATAAGCACAAGATCCGGCTTGCGCGAAAATTGCTCCAAAGACACACCATAGTATTTAGAAAACTCCCGAATCGACGGAAGAACTCCACTTTCCATTCTCTCTCTTTGCAATCGAAGCATAAGCAGAACATTCGCCCACTCTATCGCGTCGTCAACACTTTCTATTATTTTTACATCCCATGGATTCAAGTATCTCGGCAACAATGTGCCCGGCGAGCATAGAGCCACCTCTGCCCCAAGTGTTTTCAACACATTAATATTCGAGCGCGCTACACGGCTGTGCAAAATATCGCCGGCAATACACACTTTCAACCCTTCTACTCGTCCGAAATGACGCCACAGGGTGAAGCTATCGAGCAATGCCTGCGTTGGATGCTCATGCTTGCCATCGCCCGCATTGAGAATAACGCCGCGTGTGTTCTCCTGCAATAATTTCGGAACACCGCTGTTCGAGTGCCGAACAACATACATCTGAACATCCATTGCTTCAATTGTCCGAAGCGTATCTATCAGAGATTCGCCTTTGGTCAGACTTGACGACGACGATGCAAAAGAAATTGTGTCGGCAGAAAGTCTCTTCGCTGCAAGTTCGAACGAAAGCTTTGTGCGTGTCGATGGCTCGAAGAACGCAAGAGCAACTGTTATTCCTTTCAAATCTGAAAATTTTCTCTCTTTAGGATAATTTTCCAAAAAGAACTGAGCTTTTTCGAAAACTGCTGAGATATCTTCTGCGGTCAAATCTTCAGAGTTGATTAAGTATGGCTTGCTTAGTAAATAGTCGTTATTCATAATTTTTTAAAAATTGAATAAAACAAATTAGGCAAAAATATAAAAAAAGCCGTTCATTATGAACGGCAATTTTTACAATCAGAAAAAATTATTTTTTCTTCTTATTTTTAGCTGTAGCAGCAACTTCTTCTTTCAAAGTCTTGCCTGGTTTGAATCTTGCAACTTTTGTAGCAGGAATTTTAATTGTGTCGCCAGTACGTGGATTTTTGCCTGTGCGTGCTTTGCGGTCTGCAACTTCGAATGTACCAAATCCAACCAAGGTGAGTTTCTCGCCTTTTACGAGAACACCTTTGATTGAATCAAAAGTTGCATTGATAGCTTTTTCTGCATCAACCTTTGTCATGCCAGCGGTTTCTGCTACTGCTTTGATTAAGTCTGTTTTGTTCATAAAAACACCTTTAATTAATGGAAAAAAAAGAGAAAACTAATAAAAATTAGTTAATATAGTTAATAAAAATTTGAGTTTCTCTATAACGTTATTTTTCAAGGATTTCACGACACTTTGCAAATATCACGTTGTAAATATATAAAGTTTTTCAACAACTTACAACATTTTTTTTCTAAACAAGTAATTTTTTTTCATTTTTTTATTTTTTTTGCATTTTTTGTAAATAAACGTATTGCAAGCGTCTCAAGCCTTCTCTTCGGATTTATATGTAGAGACGCAATGCATTGCGTTTCTACCGTTATTCGCATTGCGTCTCTACACACGATAATTGCATTGCATATCTATACACAAAAAAGGGCGAGAATTACTCTCGCCCCTTGCCTTATGCTTTATTTATTCGCTATCTGGCTGATATTTTTTGTCTCAATTTTCACAGGGAATTGCTTTCGCAGGCGGTTAAGCCATTCTTCGGTAAGTCTTTTTTGGATTAAATCCTGAATTTTTGGTGCAATATCAGGAATTGCCTCTTCGAACGACTTTTTGCGTGCATCCTCGATTGCATTCACTTTGATAATTGAATAGCCTTGCTCATAAGCTACTGGCTCAGACATATCGCCCGGGCGGAGTTTCTTTTCGGAAGCAAGTTTTGCAAGCTGGTTGCGGTCAAGCGGAAGAAGTCCGTGATGACCGTTTTTTGCTCGCATCCCTATTCTCTGAGTGTGCTTGTTTGCCGCTTCATCGAAACTAATTGCACCGGAACTTATTTGCTTATAGACGCTATCGGCATCTGCCTTTTGCAAAAAGTAAATCTCGCTTATATCATACATAACCGGGCGAGTCAAATCCATCGATGTTGTGTCGTAATACACTCTTGCCAACACAGAATCGAACTTCATTTTGTCCCATACTTCGAGTGCCTCGACTTTGAAAAGCAATATTCCATCGCGAAACTCTTTCACCAAATCGTGAAATTCCTCGTATTCTTTCTCTAAATTGCTTGTTGCATAATCAACAACACGCGATTCAACAATTTTTTTGATTGCACTGCTTAGCCCATCGCGATTGAGCGGAGTGCCGCGAAGATCTTTCGATTTTGAAACTTCATCGACAAACTTGCCAACAGTTGTGCTCTCGCCACGCAAAGTAAACAAATTCTGTTGCTTTACAGATTCAGTTACCGACGCATCCCAACCTTGCTCAAGGCTTGTTTTGGTAGTGTCGAGCTGATTAACCAGTGCATCCAGTGCCTGATCGTTCATTCTGAACCCATATTCATTTTCGAGCTTTTCAATGTATTTCATCTTATCTTCAGAAAAATAGAGGCGTTTGTAAGTAGCCCGAAGTTCGTCGAGTTCGGCTGCAGTGTTCACAGGCAATATAGAATCAACTTTGAAAATATGGTAATAGTTTTGGGCAAAGACAGGATTCGAAATTTCACCGGCTTTCAGCTTATAAATTGCTTCTTCGATTTCCGGGATATAAGTTTCCTGAGTGTTGTTCAAACCAGTAGAACGGCTGTAATATCCGTCGACTGCCCCGCCCTGCGGTGCGGTGCGAGTATCGATGCTATGCTCTTTTGCTATTGCGTCGAAAGAAGCCTTGCCCTGACGCATTACCTGAACTAAACTATCGGCTTTCTGCCTGAACTCTTCATCGCTAATCTTATTATTTTTGTTTTCGAGAACTATTGAGCGAAGTTTCAGGTAGTTGCGGGGTGATTCGTCCAAAGCCTTTATTAAGAAGTATCCGAAATTAGTTCTTACTGGTTGTTTAGTATATTCGCCTTTTTTCAGTTTATATATTTCTTCTTCCAAAATTCTATTGACACGCCCAACAGTTATGTAGCTTCGCACAACTCCACCGTTCCTGGATGTTTCCGGGTCGTCTGAATATTTTTTGGCAACTTCTTCGAACGGAACGCCTTGCTGCAATTCATTCAAGGCATTTTTGATTTTTTCGAAGGCTGCGGCAGTATCGTTGCTAGCCCCAACAAAAGCAATAATTATTGCAACTTTATATTCTTTTTCACGCATTTTTTGCCATCTCTCAAGAGTAGGTTCGGTTAGTTTCTTTTCGAAGAAGAAAGATTCGGCAAGCAATTTCCTGTTTTGGCTGATGTCGTCTATAACTGCAGAATCTTTGTCGAAACCGCGAGCAATAGCGTCCTGAACTTTCAGCCTATAATTTACATAAAGATTCAGAAAATCAATGATGCTATCTTTTGACAAATCGGTTAGCTTTTGATGCTTGCGGTTCATATTTTTCTGGAATGCGCGCTCGACTTGCTTGTAAGTAATATTTTCCTTGCCAACTGTTGCCAATACAATGTTTGAATTGTCAGCCGGTTTCTTCTTCTGGGCAAAAGAAACAAAACTAATTCCAAATAACAGAATCGCAACGATAATCCATTGCTTCATAATTCCTTACCTCTATGAGAATTAACAATTTGTATGCAAAATATTAAGTAAATTACTATTTTTTTTTCGAATTACAAAGAAATCAAACGCCTAAGTGTTTTATTTTCAATCGACCTGTTCTTCGCCATCTGCTTAAACATAATTATTGGGAATTTGCATTCCGGGCAAAAAGAAAGGGCTACCTTCGGTGGTAGCCCTTCCTTACTTGTCTAAATCAAGGTTATTTCACAATAACGAGTTTCTCGCGTGCCTGGAACGGACCGCTCACCATATTGATAAAGTATACGCCCGAGCCAAGTTCGCTTGTGATGATTGTTGCTTTGTAGTCGCCAGCACGCATTTCGCCGTCCTGAAGCACCCGAACAACTTCACCTTGTGCGTTTATAAGCTCGATACGGGTATATACGTTATCCAAACCAACGCTGAAATCAAGCGTTACCGAGCCACCAGAAACTGGATTTGGCTTAATAGGTATCATCTTGAACTGGTTCTTGTTAATGATAACGTTACGCAGGTCCTGCACACAATGTTGCAATGAAATACGTCCGGGAATATTCACCGAGCTTACGCATTCGTCGCGGTTGTGTAATGTAATTTGTCCAAACATTGGAGCAAACGAACTGCTATCGGATAGCAGAATTAAGAAGTTTGGATTGAAGAGTTTTCCATCCTTGTCGATTGGCAATCCACCTTTACCGTGTACAAACAACGAAGCAGATGTTTCGCTATGTAGCACTTCGTTTGCAGTGAGAACCCAGTTTCTCAATACTTCACCCGGAGTAACAGAGCCATTGTATTTCATCCATTTTGGATTGTATTTGATTTCAACAGTAAACTCAGTAATTTGAACTTCAGGCCAGGTGCCCATATGTCCGGCATCAGGTACAAGCTTAATAGAAACAGGGAATTCTTTGTATTTACTAGTTGTAGTCATTCCAGCTGTCATCTGGTCAATGCGAGGAAGTGACAACTCTACTTTGCTGAGAACGCTCATTCCTGCAAGTTCTGCTTCATAAGTGCCAATAGAAGTTTCAACGTATAATTTTGCTTTAATTTTGTTACCATTGTCGTGGATTTGCCCAGTGCGAGCTGCTGGTTTGAAACGAACGTTGTATACTTTGGTGCTTTGTGGATCTACCTGGTCGCCTGGAGTAAATCCAAGCACTTCGAAAATATCGGCGTAAGCATCTTCAACCTGAATATTATTAATTTCAAATGCCCGGGTTGTGCCTGTATTGCGTACCTCAAAGCTCAATACCGGAGCATCGCAACGTGTCCTGCGTTGGAAGTCTATGTTGGTTACTTCCAATCCACGGTCAAATGCATTGCCAACTACATTGATTGTAGTAATTTGCAAGCTATCGTAAGCCGGGAATGCATCGTTGTAAATATCCAATGCAATTTCTCTGCGGAGTGTGCGAGTTGGTGTGAATGTAACCGGTATTTCGAGCTCCTGACCACGAGCCAACACAAAGTCTGTCGGCAGTGGCTGCAAGAAATTGAAGTCCTGATCCGAATTCGGTGTTACCGGACGTATGCGAATTTCTTTGATAAATAGATCTGCTGAATTGCCGAGCGAGCGAATTTTAATGTTGCCTGTTACTGGATGAAGCTCCCCAACTTCCACTTCCGGAGTGAATTCATAACCAATTGCTTCGATTTGCGGCAGATATGCCGAGCCTTCCAATACACCATATATGCTTCCACGTGGAACGTTGTCGCTTTGAGAGAATATCGGATAAATTTTTACATTAGTTTTAACATCATCAGTAATCGGCTTAAATCTCAAAAGAACGCGAACAACTTTTGTCCTGTTCGGGTCAGTTTCGGTTTGGGGCCAGATTTCTATTTGGTTCTGTCCGGTTACGATAAAGTTTGGCTCATAGCCAACTACTTCGTAACTACCATCGTTGTCGTTTTCATCAATTTCGGCACGGATAAATTTAAGTGGTGAAGTTCCGATATTATATACTTCAACATAGCCCTCATATGCATCTATCATATTAACATTTGCATCTAATACACGGCGGGCACCCCAATTGAAGCTGGTAATCTGTGGTCCCGGCTTAATACCAATACCCCGAATATTCGACCAGTATTTTCCGCTGGCTGCGTTGGAGTTAAAATCTATCCTTGCAGTATAATCGCCATTGTCTGTTGGAGTAAAGCATACGGTTCTAAATACTACACTCTGTCCCGGTGTGATTATCACAGGGAATGCCGGCTCGATCGGATCTTCTACTGTAAATGCCAGATTACCCGGATTCCAGGTGAATCCATCAATCACTAAGTCCATACTGCCCGTGTTGCGAACGACTATGCCGCTTGTATGGCACTTCTTATCGCCAACAACTACCGCACCGAAGTTATAGTCTGTTACGTCAATCTTTGCCACTACACCCCGACCAGTAACCGGGAAGGAGAATCTTAAACACTCAGTTTCAATAAGCACAGAGTCAATATCCAAATTGAATTCATTCGGCGATTCATTAACCGGCGAATAACGAACATTTATAGGTATTGATGATTTCTTTGGAATTACTGTCGGGATAGCCGGCAAATCTACCAATTGATAATATTGTCCTCTATATAATTTTATTGATTTTATTGTTACGTCATTCCCGCCCTTGTTTTGTATGATATATGTCAAATCAGAAGATTTGCCAACCTGAACAGCTCCGAATTGCAGTACATTTGGATTGCTCGCAATATTATCAGCGAAGTATTCTATTTTAGTTTTGGATTCATTTCCTGCTCGGTCAACTATCGATAAATAAGCAACAGCGTCTTTTGTTAAATCTTCAACTTCCAACTGGAATGTAAAGTCGGTCTTGGGTGGAAATGGCGTAAATGGTGTTGTAAATATTGGATCTTTGAAATTGTTTGTTCCATCAAGCAGTGTTGGCTGGTCAGAGACACCTAAATCTTGTTGTAATGGATCGTCCCCTTCTTTGCCATTGCGAATCTCAGTAAATCTCACGGTGTATTTGCCACAATTGCCCTCTACATACACTTCCGGAGCTAATGTATCCACTACATCGGTTACCTTAAACTGCATCGCAGCAGGCCACCCGTAGGAATCCACACTTGTAAATCCATACACATACCCACCAAATGGCGTCTCGCCTGTTACGTAGTGCGACCCAGGTCCTACTCTTACTCTTGCAAAAAACAAGTCGGTATCCGGTATTCTGTTCATC
>CALGXJ010000004.1 GCA_937936035.1 Eximiradius proteiniborus | reverse complement strand
GAAGCAGATTATATTAAAAGAGCAAAAGTTGCCGACCCGAAACTTGCAAGTTACCGCGGACTTGTAATGGAAGAAGTTCAAACCTGGGATTTGTATCCATTGCTTAATTATGTATTTTTTGATTTAGGTTCATCTGTATTACCACCTCGCTATATCTTATTTAAATCACCTGAAGAAGCTAAAAACTTTACAGATACAACAATAGCAGGTGGCACACTGAATAAATATTATCACGTATTGAATATTTATGGTTATCGTTTGAATAAATTCCCGGATGCTAAGATTGAAATTGTTGGGACAACAGATGGGACTACACCTGAAGAAAAAAGAGCAAATCTTTCGAAAGAAAGAGCTGAATTTGTTTATAACTATTTCAAGAATATCTGGAATATCAGCCCAGATAGGATGAAGTTAGCTTTCAGAGACAAACCTCTTGTAGTTTCCAATCTTAAAGATTCATTAGGAATACAGGAAAATCGTCGTGTTGAAATTCTTTGCGATGACTGGAATATCACAAAACCAGTATTTGATAAAGATCCTACGACATTCCCACAACCAGAAGAGATGAAATTTGTAATAAAGAATGGAATTGATGACGCAATAATTGCCAAAAGAAGAATTGAAATCAAGCGCAGTAATGAACAATGGATGACATTGAATAATATCGGATTGACAGAATCATATTATACATGGGACTGGACTAATGAAGACGGGAAATATCCGAAAGATGAAGTCCCATATACAGCACAATTAATAGTAACCACAAAGAGTGGAGCAGAATGCTCTTCCGATCCAATCACAATTCCAGTTAAGCAAATTTCTACATTAGAAAAGAAAACGTCTGTTGTTGGTGATAGCACTCTTGAACGCTATAACCTTATTCTTTTCCCATTCAACTCTGCTGAAGCTGGTGAAACAAACAACAGAATTATGCGTGAATATGTATACGACCGTATAAAACCGACATCCGTAGCAGAAGTTGTCGGTCATACTGATATTGTGGGTTTATTTGATCACAATTTAAGATTGTCCGAAAGACGTGCAGAAACAGTTCGTCAAGGAATAATTAAAGCTACGGGAGGTCGATTTGCTTCGTTGAGTTCAAAAGGTGTTGGTGAAGATGATCCATTATACACAAATGATCTGCCAGAAGGTCGTTTCTACAATAGAACAGTTCAGGTAGTCATTCGAACTCCAGTATCCGAGTACGAAAAATAATTTCTATATTCAATCTATATAAAAGGCGGGACATAATTTGTCCCACCTTTATTTTTAAGAGAAAACTCAATTAATGTCTGAAATGCCTTATACCAGTGAAAATCATAGTTAAATTGAGTCCATCTGCAGTTTTAATAACTTCTTCATCGCGAACAGAACCACCTGGCTGAATAACGGCAGTAGCACCAGCAGAAGCAGCATAACGAACACCATCATCAAACGGGAAGAAGGCATCGGAAGCGATAGCTGAACCAGTTAAATCAATTCCTTGAAGTTTTGCTTTTTCAACTGCAATTCTTGAAGAATCGACACGCGACATTTGCCCGGCACCAATAGCCAAAGTTCTATCGCTTTTTGCATAAACAATAGCATTGGATTTCACGTGCTTACATACTTTCCAGGCGAATTTCATTGAATTAAGTTCTTCCGCTGTTGGTTTTCTTTTTGTTACGACCTGAAGGTTATTCTCATTAAGCAGTAAGTTATCACTATCCTGGACAAGCAATCCACCGGGTACTGAGCGAATATTTTTCGAAGAATGTTTTTTCAGCAATTCAAAATTAACTTTTATAAGTCTTCTATCTTTCTTTTTCATTAGCAATTCCAAAGCATCATCGGTGAAATCGGGTGCAATTATTACTTCGGTAAACATAGAATGCATTGCACTGGCAGCATCGAAATCAATTTTCCTATTGACTGCGATTATTCCACCGAAAGGAGATACATTATCAGTAGCAAGTGCCTTTTCGAAAGCATTACCAATAGTATCACCCAAAGCAACACCACAAGGGTTAGTATGTTTTATGATGGCAAGAGCAAGTTCGTCGAACTCCAAAATAAGTTCCGAAGCAGCACTTATATCAATAATGTTATTGAAAGAAAGCTCTTTCCCGTGTAATTTCTCAAAAATACAATTAAAATATCCATATAGTGCAGCATTTTGGTGAGGATTTTCGCCATAACGTAATGTTTGGGATAAATTGAATGACAAATTTATTTTATCAGGAATTGCAATTTTATTATACTGATTAAAATAATTAGCAATAAGGCTATCATAATATGCAGTGTGAGAGAAAACTTCTCCAGCAAGCTTCAAGCGATATTCTTCAGGAATTGACTGTCCTGCTTCGAGATAGGCAACGATTTCCGAATAACGTTCTGGATTGACAACAACAGCAGTCCATTTGTAATTTTTTGCTGAAGCACGAAGCATAGCTGGACCGCCTATATCAATATTTTCAATTAATTCTCCGTGAGTAACATTTTCTTTGTTCAGAGTTTGTTCAAAAGGATATAAATTTACAACAAGCAAATCAATTGATTTTAGATTATTATCAGCAAGTTGTTGAATATGCATTTCGTCCGATAGGTCTGCAAGCAAGCCCGCGTGAACAGCTGGGTGCAAGGTTTTCACTCGACCACCTAAAATCTCAGGAAAACCAGTAAGCTGGGATATGCTCTTTACTTCAATTGAAGCATCTTTGAGAATTTTGGCAGTGCCACCGGTTGAGTAAATCTCGATACCAAGATTTGCAAGTTTTTTGGCAAAATCAACAACACCGGTTTTGTCGGAAACAGATATAATAGCTGTTTTGATTTTGTAATCGGATGGGTTCATATTAAATCTCCTAAAAATATATTAATCATTTCGCAATTCTTCTGCTATATTAATTTTTACTGCCTGGTTTGCTGGATAAATAGTTGCCAGAAAGCATAAAAAAATTGAAAAAAGAGCAACAATAAGCACATCAACAGCGTTCAAACTCACTGGAATTGCATCAATAATATAGCGGTTAATATCAATTTTGAACCATTTATAATTAGATTGTACAAAAACGAAAAGTATTCCAAGCACAATTCCCAGGAATGTAGAAATACCGCCAATTAATAAGCCCACCTTTAAAAATATCCTTTTAATCAGTTTTTCATTTGCTCCAAGAGCTTTTAGAGTAGCAATATCCTGTTGTTTTTCGGTTAATGTCATTGAAAGTGAAGCAAAAAGATTGAATACAGCAATGATTATAATTATTCCTACTATTGCAAATGAAACAAGTTTTTCAAATTTCATTATTGAATAGAGTTGGCTATTTAACTCTTTCCAGGTTTGAATTTTAACTTCGGATGGTAAGGCATTAGATAACTTTGCTTTTACTTCTTCTGCTTTCTGAAAATCATCAAGAACAATATCAATTGAATTAACTGAATTTGAAGGTATAGAGAGTAAAGCTTTTAAATCTTTAGAACTAATAAATGCAACTGTTAAATCATAATCTTTAATGTTTGTATTGAAAATAGCCCCGACTGTAACGGTATAGCCTTTTGGCTGCGAAAATGCCAACAAGCTGCTTTCAATATTATTAGGTGTAAATAGTTCAATACTTTCACCGACAGAAGCTTGCAGACGTTCAGCAAGAGCAGAGCCAATAAATATGGTCTGTTCGCTCAACTGGTTGAAAATTCCTAAACTTCCTGAGATAATATATTTAGGTAATTCATTATTAAGTAGATAACTATTCGGCTCTAAACCATTAAGATTAAAAACTTGCATTTTAGAATTATGCACAGCAACTATTTTGCTTTGGGCAGTTGGATTGATATAATTAATTTGCTTAATAGCTTTAATTTTTTCAATATTTATATTGTTTAAATTAATATAATTACCTTTTTGTGGAACTATTCTCAAGTGAGGATCGATACCAACAATTTGTTTTAGAGTAAGTTCTTGAAATCCATTAAAAATTGACTGAACGGCAACCAACGAAGCATTACCGATAATTATACCAAGAATAGACAGAAATGTAACATAGTAAATGAAGTT
>CALGXJ010000003.1 GCA_937936035.1 Eximiradius proteiniborus | reverse complement strand
AATTCCTGTATATATCAAAGCAGCTGAACAAATTTTGCCAGCCCTCTCAGGTGTTGCTTCCTTAGAACCTATTGGAGGCGCCTATTTCTGCTTTACTCCTGATCCAAGCGATAACAAAAAAACTAATACCAATGTACCATTAGAAAAATTAAAGAAAACAACATATTTCCCTTTAATTTCTCCGGAATATAATTTCCTTGATAATGAGAATGAACAAGCTGATGAAAAATCTATCTCTGATAATATAAACTCAACAATTGATCGGGTTAAAGAAATTGTTAAGCAAATTTCACAGGGGCTATTTGGCGAAAAAAACAATCTCAATCAAAAAATCTGTGAAAATTGTAACTACACTAATTTATGTCGAATAAACAAACACGAAATTTACAATAATGGAAACGAAGATGAAAACTATTAATTTCCCAGCCGGAAACCATTTTTCTGCTGTTGTGTGCTTGAATGCTAACCTTCCAGATAAATTTGTATTTGATATGGTTTTACCTCTTCCGTTGCTTGTAGCTGATGGAGCTGCAAACAATATCTTGGCTCTTGGTCTGGATCCTACAAAAGTTATCGGCGATATGGATTCTCTTCTCCATAATAATCATCATCGTATTCCACAAGAAAAGCTATTAATTGTTCCCGACCAGGAAACAAACGACTTCGAAAAAATACTGCAATATTGCATCCACAATAATTACAATGACTTGCTGATTTTTGGTTTTCACGGTGGCGAACTCGAACACACTTTAAATAACTGGAGCGTTCTCAAAAAATACTGCAAACAGCTCAATTTGTGTATATTTGATAACAATCGCTATGGGATCCCAATTTCCGAACCTGTCGAGCTCTTCGTTAATGTTGGAGAAATTATTTCACTTATTCCTCAGCCTATGGTGCGGCTACGAACTCACAACTTAGAATGGGAGCTTAATAATGAAGTTCTTGAACTCGGCAAACGTGAAGGTGCTCGAAATGTTTCCGTCGGCGAACATTTAATTCTTGAAGTGCTCGAAGGTGAATTGTTACTCTTTATAAATCATAGACTTCCGATTGCCCCAGTTTTCTCTTCTCCTTTTTAATTTTGGAAAATAATAATTTTATCTTTATTTTTGTAAGTTATTTTTGAACGGGCAATATAAAATGATGAAAATTAGGATACACGGAATAAAAGATGGTATACACGAAGTTAACGAGACCGTTCCTATAAGCGAAGTTGATGGAATGCTGCCCGAGTTCTTTGGAAATGTGTCTTTTATCGGTAAGCTTCGAAAAATTGGCAAACGCTTTACTATTACTGGCTTTGCTGAATGCCAGATAAAACTCATCTGTGATTTGTCCCTCGAAGAATATACCGATACTATCTCGTCGGAAATAAATGTTTCTTTTATCGCTGATACCGAATTGTTCTTGTTGAACAAAGGTAATTACGACGACCCCGAAACCGAAAGAGCTGTTCACGAAGACGACGAGTTTTTCGATATTTCCGATGATGTTCGCGAGCAATTGACCGTTTCCATTCCAATGAAACGAATTGCTCCTCAATATCGTGATAAGACTTTTGCAGATTTGCACCCAGAATTTTCTGCTGAAGTAAATGATACTTTTTCAGATGAAAAAGTGCAAATCGATGAACGTTGGAGTGCTCTGAAAAAAATTAAGTTAAATTAGTATATTCTTTAAGGAATTTTATTATGCCAAATCCAAATCGTAAATTTTCGAAAACCAGAAGAGATAAAAGAAGAACACACTACAAAGCAGTTGCTTCGCAAACTGTTGCGTGCCCAAATTGCGGCGCTATGAAACTCTCTCATTCAGCTTGCCCTGAATGCGGTTACTACAACGGCCGTAAAATTGTTTAATTGCTTGTGGTGTTGTATCTTTTAATATGACTGGAAACAGTAAAAACAAAATTCGAATAGCACTCGACTCTATGGGCGGTGATTTTGCACCTGTGAATGAAATTCAAGGTGCATTTTTGGCTTACAAAGAAGTATCTGATTCAATTGACCTTGAATTGGTCTTCGTCGGAAACCAAAATAAAATCAACGATGTACTCGCCCAGGTTGATTTACCCAAAAGTGCTTATTCCATTATCCATACCGATGATGTAATTACTATGCACGACGACCCTGTTTCAGCTCTCAGAACTAAACAGGGGTCTTCGTTGTTTGTTGCCGCTAAACTTCACTCAGAAGGTAAAGCCCACGCTTTCGTTTCTGCCGGCAATACAGGTGCTATGCTGTCTGTTTCCGCTATGCTTTTGGGACGGATTAAAGGTGTTTCCCGCCCAACTATCGGTGCTATGATGCCAACTATATCCGGCCGCCCATCTTTTGTTTTAGATGTCGGTGCTACAATAGACCTTCGTCCTCGTTTCCTTTATGAGTTTGCTATTATGGGAAGCACTTTCCTTCAGCATTCTCTTGGTATTGAACGTCCATCCGTTGCTTTGCTCAATATTGGTGAGGAAGAAACAAAAGGTACTGACGCTATCCGCGAAACTTACCAACTGCTTTCTCACAGTTCTTTAAACTTTATTGGTAATATCGAAGGACGTGATATTCTTACCGGTGCTGCCGACGTCGTTGTATGCGATGGCTTTACTGGCAATATTGTGCTAAAATTAGCAGAAAGCTTTATCGGTATCCTGAAATCAAAAATCAAAGATTATTCTTCAAGAAGCATATTCAACAAATTGAAAGTTGGTATGATGGTGCCAACCTTGAAAAATATTCTCTCCGAGTTTGATTATCAGGAATATGGTGGAGTGCCTCTATTGGGTGTTAATGGAGTTGTCATAATCGGTCACGGCAAATCCTCGCCCAAAGCAATAAAGAATATGATTATTCGTTCAATCGAATTTTCTTTGAATAATATTAATAGCAAAATTGAAAATGCTTTGCAATTGACATAATATTTTGACTAATTTGAGATTTTAATATGACTGCAACAATTACTTCAATAGCCCATTATCTGCCACCAGATGTTTATGATAACTCCTATTTTGAGAGCTATCTCGATACAAGCAACGAATGGATACTCGAACGCACCGGTATCCACCAAAGACGTTTCGCTAAATCTGGTGCTACAAGCGACCTGATTGTTCCTGCTGCGGAACAATGTATTGCCAAACGTGGCATTTCCAAAGATGATATAGACTGTATTATTGTAGCTACTGTTACTCCGGATCATTTCTTCCCATCTACTGCTGCTGTAGTCCAAAATAAATTGGGATTGAAAAACGCCTGGGGGTTCGACCTCTCAGCTGCTTGTTCCGGATTTGTATTTGCTCTTACTACTGCCGCCGGATTAGTAGAAAGTGGCGTCTGCCGAAATGTCCTTCTTTGTGGTGCAGATAAAATGAGCTCCATTGTGAACTTCCAGGATCGCAACCAGGCAATTCTTTTCGGTGATGGTGCCGGAGTTTGCCTTATTGAAAAATCTAATGACGACTCGATGGGTGTGATTGACCATATCCTGCATCTCGACGGTTCTGGCGGACAATATCTGCATATGGTCGCCGGCGGTAGCTTCAAACCAGCTTCAGCTGAAACTGTTGCCAACGGCGAACATTACATTTATCAGGATGGAAAGAACGTTTTCAAATATGCTGTTGTCGGTATGGCAGAAGTTACTGTCGAAATTATGAAACGCAATAATCTTAAAAGCGAAGATGTTAATTGGCTTGTTCCTCATCAGGCTAATCTTCGAATTATTACTGCTACTGCCGAACGTATGGGATTGTCCCGCGAACAAACTATGATTAATATTGATAAATATGGTAATACTACTGCTGCCACTATCCCTGTTTGTTTATCCGAATGGCTCGAAAAAGGCTTACTCAAAAAAGGTCATAATGTTATTTTAGCAAGCTTTGGGGCTGGATTTACTTGGGGTTCTGTTTATTTAAAATGGAATATGAATGATTAACGGAGGTATTATGAAAACTGCTTTGCTCTGCTCGGGTCAGGGATCGCAATATGTTGGAATGATGAAAGATTTATTTGATAATTCAAATATTGCTAAAGAAATCATTCAAAAAGCTGACGAAATATTAGATTTCTCTCTTTCTGAAATTTGCTTCAATGGTCCTATAGATGTATTGAAGCAAACCCGTTTCACTCAGCCCGCTATTTTTCTGCATTCAGCTGTTCTATATGAATTACTGAAAGATAAGCTTGTCTTTGATTCAGTTGCTGGCCATTCCGTTGGTGAATATGCTGCTCTATATATAGCTGGTGTAATTGAATTTGAAGACGCTATTCGCCTTGTTTCTCTTCGCGGACAGCTTATGTATTCTGCTGGTGAAGAACTTCCCGGCACTATGTTTGCCGTCCTCAATCTTGATGATGATAAAGTTATCGAAGTGTGCAATAAACTTAATCAAAACGACAACGATGCTGTGGTTGTTGCTGCTAACTTCAATTCGCCAGGTCAGGTGGTCGTTTCTGGCTCACGCGATTATCTCAGAAACAACATTAATGCATTCAAAGAAGCAGGTGCTAAATTAGTTAAAGAATTAGTTGTAAGCGGTGCTTTCCATTCTCCGCTTATGAAACCTGCCCAACTTGAACTTGAAAAAGCTATCAATACTATCGAGTTCAAAAATGCAAAAGTTCCTGTTTATTCTAATGTATATGCTAAGCCTTTAACTAACGCCGGTGAAATTAAAAATGCCCTAATTGCCCAACTTACCGCTCCTGTTCTTTGGACCCAGTCTCTTCGTCAAATGTTCAACGATGGTATTACCCGCTTTGTCGAACTTGGTCCCGGTCAGGTGCTTCAAGGACTTGTCAAACGAACATTAGAAAATGTTGAGATTTTAGGTTACGATAAATTTGATGATTTGCAAAAGTAAAATTTTTAGTATATTTAACTTTTTAATTTATGGTAATTTATGCAAAGATTTGAAAATAAAATAGCAGTTATTACAGGCGGCTGTCGGGGCATAGGCAAGGCTATTGCCGAAAGATTTGCCCGCGAAGGTGCTTTCGTTTATGCACTTGATTATCGTATCCCTGACGAAAATGAAGTATTCATCGAAGATGCTGCTATTCGCGATAGAATTGTTCCTATGCAAGCCGATGTTACTTCATTCGATTCCATTCAGAAAGTCGTTGATGAAATACTTGCTAAATCAACGCGTATTGATATTCTTGTCAATAACGCCGGTATCACTCGTGATAATCTTCTGATGCGTATGAGCGAAGAAGAATGGGATGCCGTCCTGAATACCAACCTGAAAGGCGCTTTCATCTGCACCAAGGTTGTCTCCCGTCCTATGATGAGCCAACGCTACGGAAGAATTATTAACATAGGTTCAGTTGTCGGCACTATGGGCAACGCCGGACAAGCAAATTACTCTGCTTCCAAAGCTGGAATGATTGGCTTTACTAAATCTGTTGCTCGCGAACTTGCTTCTCGCAATATTCTTGTTAATCTTGTTGCCCCAGGTTATGTTCGCACCCCAATGACTGATAAATTAACCGATGAACAAAAAAATGCTTTCTTAGTTAATATCCCTCTCAAACGTGTTGCTGAACCAGAAGATATTGCCGCTGCCGTTACCTTCCTTGCAAGCGACGATGCAAGCTATATCACTGGTCAGGTGCTTCACGTCAATGGTGGTATGTTGATGGAATAATTTCCCTTTTTCTATATTTTTTATGTTTAACTATATTTTTAGGAGTTCAAAATGGACGAATTAAGAGCAAAAGTAAAAGAAATTATTGTAAAAAAACTTGGTGTCGAAGAATCCCAAATTACTGACGAAGCCTCATTCACAAAAGATTTGGGCGCTGACTCATTAGACACAGTAGAACTCATTATGGAATTCGAAAAAGAATTCAATGTTCAAATTGAAGATAGCGAAGCTGAAAAAATCCAAACTGTTGGCGATGTTCTCAATTTCCTTTCTTCAAAAAAATAATTTTGTATTGTTAAATTAAAACATACGGCGGAGAGTTATGCCGAAATATAATTTCCCACGTGTTGTTATCACAGGAATGGGTGCCGTTACTCCTATAGGCAACAACCTTGCTGAATACAAGCAAGGTTTGCTCGAAGGGCGTAGCGGTGCTGCTCCAATCACACGTTTTGATGCATCTGATTTCGATACGAAATTCGCTTGTGAAGTTAAAAACTTCGACCCACTTCAATACATTAATCGAAAAGAAGTTCAGCGAATGGATATGTTTACCCACTTCGCTATTGCCGCCGCAGCTATGGCTATCGAAGACGCCAATTTAGACGTCGAAAAAATCAACCGTGAGCGTGCAGGTGTAGTCCTTGGCTCCGGTATCGGTGGTATGTGGACATATCATTATCAACAAGAAGAACTTTATAAGCGTGGCGGAAATCCTGATAGGATTTCTCCTTTTTTTGTTCCAATGCTTATTTCTGATATTGCTGCCGGACACATTGCTATTCGCTGGGGGCTTAAAGGTCCAAATTATGGTACTGTATCTGCTTGTGCTACTTCTTCCCACTCGATTGCTGATGCTTTGATGCTTCTGCAACGTGGTGATGCAGATGTAATGATTGCTGGTGGTAGCGAAGCAGTTGTTTGTCCTATGGGAGTTGGTGGTTTTAATGCTCTTAAAGCTTTATCCACTCGTAATGATTCCCCGGAAACTGCCAGCCGTCCGTTCGACCGCGACCGCGATGGCTTTGTTATCGGTGAAGGTTCTGGTGTACTTGTTCTCGAAACATTAGAACACGCTATCAACCGCGGCGCTCGTATCTATGCTGAAGTTGCTGGATTCGGTCTTACCGACGATGCCTACCACATCACTCAGCCGGCTGCCGGTGGCGAAGGTGCTGTTCGTTCTATGAAACTTGCTATCGAGGATGCTGGGCTTGTTCCTGATGATATTGATTATATCAATGCCCACGGAACATCAACTCCTTTCAACGATAAAACTGAAACAGCTGCTATCAAAACTGTTTTCGGTGAACGTGCTTACAAAATTCCTGTGAGCTCAACCAAATCTATGACAGGGCATCTGCTGGGTGCTGCCGGTGCTGTCGAAGCTATTGCCACTGCTTTGGCTATTTACGAAGGATTTTTGCCTCCGACTATCAATTATCAAACACCTGACCCCGAATGCGACCTGTATTATGTACCTAATAAATCTGAAAAACGCCAGATTAAAGCGGCTCTTAGTAACACTTTCGGATTTGGCGGACATAATGCTACTATTTGTTTCAAAGCATTCGAAATGTAGTCTTTGGACAAATGAAAGACTTATTTAATAAATTATTTGCTACTTTTTCTAAGATTCTTAATCTTAGAGCTCTCGATACAAATGCCAATCACCCGGACTTCTTCCCGGTGGTTGGCTTTTTGTCTCCTGATAAAAAATCTGAACTCGAAAATATTCTTCAAACTAAAATCAACTATGTTGGTATTTTTGAGCAGGCTCTTACTCATCGCTCATATCTTACTGTTATTGGTTCAGAAGGTGGCTTTCGTTCAAACGAAAGATTGGAATTTTTGGGCGATTCCTTGCTCAATTTAATAGTCTCTGATTTTTTGTTTAAATCTAATCCAGAATTTAGCGAAGGCGAACTCACTAAACTTCGTTCTCGTTTGGTCAATAGTCATTCGCTCTCTCATTGTGGGTTCTCTCTCGGTATTGATAAATTCATTATGCTTAGCTTCAGTGCCGAGAAAGCGCTCAAAGATGGCAGTGATTCAATTGTTGCTGACTCTATCGAAGCAATTATTGCAGCTATTTACTTGGATTCTGGTTTCCAAAATGCCCGACGCTTTGTTGTTGAAGTCTTGGTTCCTATTATTGTTCAGTCTAATCTGATTGTCGATACTAATTATAAAAGCCTATTGCTCGAAAAAGTTCAAAGTTTAGGATTTCCCTCACCTGTTTATAAAGTCCTCTCCGAAAGCGGTCCCGACCATTGCAAACATTTCGAAGTTGGTGTCTACGTCGAAAATATTCTTTTAGGAACAGGAAGCGGAAAAAATAAAAAATCTGCTGAGCAAGAGGCTGCTCACAATGCTATTGAACTTAATTTATTCACTAATATAAAAGAAAAGTGCGATGGAAAAGTTGATAATTGAAAAATCTCGCCCCGGCAGACGCGGCTATACTCTGCCACAACTCGATGTTCCTGTTACTGAATTATCTAATCTCGTGCCTGATAAATTTTTACGCAAAAGCGAACCAAATTTGCCTGAAATTAGCGAAAATGAAGTTTCGCGCCACTTCGTGAAACTCTCAAAACTTAATTATTCTATCGAAGATGGAGTCTATCCACTTGGCTCCTGCACTATGAAATACAACCCGAAAGTTAATGAAAAAGTAGCTTCCTTGCCGGGTTTTGCTGAAATTCATCCTTGCTCACAAGACGAACACGTTCAGGGTGCTTTGCGCGTGATTTATGAATGTGGTGAATTCCTTAAAGAAGTAACAGGTCTTCAAGGTGTTACTCTCCAACCATCTGCTGGTTCTCAAGGCGAACTTACCGGAATTCTGTTGTTTCGTGCATACCACAAGGACCGTGGTGATGACAAACGCAATGTTATTCTTATCCCTGACTCTGCACATGGAACAAATCCTGCATCAGCTGCTATAGCAGGCTTCCAGGTCGTTACAGTAAATAGTCTTCCTGATGGCCGCATCGATATTAACGACCTTCGCAGCAAAGCTAATGATACTGTTGCCGGATTTATGATTACCAATCCTAATACAGTTGGCGTGTTCGAGACTAATATTCGTGAAATTGAACAAATTATTCACGATTGCGGCGGACTTATGTATATGGACGGTGCTAATCTAAACGCACTACTCGGTATTGTCCGTCCCGGCGACATGGGATTTGATTGTGTGCATATTAACTTACATAAAACTTTCTCCACTCCTCACGGCGGCGGCGGTCCCGGCTCAGGTCCTATCTGCGTAAGTGAAAAACTTATCCCATTCCTTCCTGTTCCTCAAGTTAAAAAGGAAGGGGAAAAATTCGTTATTGTTCGCAATACAGAAAAAACAATCGGCAGTATGCACGCATTCTTTGGCAACTACGGTGTAGTGGTTCGTGCTTACACTTATATGCGTATGCTCGGAAAGGAAAATCTTCGCCGAATTAGTGAAAACGCTATCATCAACGCAAACTATCTAATGAAATTAATCGAACACGAATATTTGATGCCATACAAAGAATTTTGTATGCACGAATTTGTTTGTTCAGCCGATTACCAGAAAGAATACGGTGTCTCTGCAAAAGATATTGCAAAACGTCTTCTTGACTATGGTTTCCACGCTCCTACTATTTACTTCCCGCTTATTGTTCACGAGGCTATGCTTGTAGAACCTACCGAAACCGAGTCGAAAGAAAATCTTGAACTTTTTGCCGAAGCTTTAATCAAAATTTCTAA
>CALGXJ010000002.1 GCA_937936035.1 Eximiradius proteiniborus | reverse complement strand
TCAAAACTATGGAGCAGAAATGAATTTTTTTAAGAAGATAAAAGACAAAGTAACTGAACAAGTAAGCAAAGTATCAGAACAAGTAGAAAAAGCAACCACGCAATTTACCGAAGCAGTCAAGCAGGCAACCTCGGCGCTTGGTTTTGATAAAATAAAGCAAGGATTATCGAAAACCCGCAATTCTTTGGTAGATAATTTAAAGGCATTGCTCGGCGGAGGAAGAAAAATTGACGATGCGTTGATAGATGAAATTGAGGAAATACTTATTTTATCAGATATTGGGGTGGCAACAACTGAAAAGATTATCGAAACACTGCGGAAAAGGGTTAAACGAGAAGGTTACGAGAACGCAGAAGATTTGTATGTTCTTTTGAAACAAGAGATTTTAAATTTACTTGTTGAATCGCCATCAGCCAAAAACGATGCAATCTATGAAATTCCGGATGAAAACACGCCTTGGGTGATTACTGTTGTTGGAGTAAATGGTGTTGGGAAAACAACAACAATTGGCAAGCTTGCATACAACTATAAGTCTGCCGGCAAAAGCGTAGTAATTGGAGCGGCTGATACTTTCAGAGCAGCTGCCAACGAGCAATTAGAAATATGGGCTGAGCGGGCAGGAGTAGAAATTATTCAGCAACAGCAAGGAGCCGACCCAGCAGCAGTAGCATTCGATACCCTTAAATCGGCTATATCAAAGAAAAAAGACGTGGTAATTATTGACACAGCCGGAAGGCTACATAACAAAGGACATTTGATGGCTGAACTAGAAAAAATATCAAGAGTTGTGAAAAAATTGAAGCCCGATGCTCCAAATGATGTTTATCTGATTTTGGATGCCACTACCGGGCAAAATGCAATACAGCAAGCAAAAGAGTTCTCGAAAGTTGCAAATATAACAGGTATAGTTTTAACTAAATTAGACGGGACGGCAAAAGGCGGAGTAGTAATACCAATTGCAAATGAATTGAACATTCCCGTTAGATACATAGGAGTTGGCGAAAAGATTGATGATTTGCAACCATTCGACCCAAAAGCTTTTGTTGATGCATTATTCGAAGATAGAGCAACTAACGAAGAAAATATACAAGAGTAGTGGCAGATTGCCCGACAATATAAGCAGAAAGAGCAAGAATCAGGGAAAATATTATATAAAGTACAATTCTAAAAGTTAGTTTTCCTTTGATTGAAATCAAGTGAAATATTATTCCAAAAGCTGCAGTTAGAGATAGAATAAAGAGCAAAAGCTCTTTATTTGTTTTTACATTTACCTTTTCGAAATTAGTTTTAGTCCAGAATTCGTGTGAATAAACTTTTATTGGGACTGAAGGGACAGCAAAAGCATATCCAATGAAAGGGTCTTTTTTGTAGCGAAAACCAGTTAATTTAACAATTCCTATCATATCATAATCATTCGCACCGCTTCGAGCATCGACTTTAATTAACGAGTGCTTTGGGACAGAAAATATTGGTGTTTTGTTGTAATTAATAGGCGATTGATCGTAGATAGGCTCCCAAATATCTGTCTTGAACTTTCTACCAATTAGCAAGAATTTTTGATGAGTATTTTCTGTATTTTCAATAAATAACTGTTGAACATTATCTGTTGGGTTAATATAGTTCTCGACGAAAGGAAAAGCAAACGGAATGATGAAGTAGAAAAAAGATGCCCAAAAAGGAACAAGTACTAAAATTTTTAGTGTCCATAAAAACGCTGAAGAAGCAATCGATTCTTTGCGAAAGATTTTTCGTAACCACAAAAAAATATAGAAAGCAAAAGCAGGAATGAATATGTAATAATAGTTTTCCAAATTCATAAAACCAACTAATTATTAAATGGGATTTCAATAGCAAAAGTTGTGCCTTTTCCTAATTGAGTTTCCTTGACAAAAATTTTACCGTTGTGATAGTCTTCAATAATTCGTTTTGCAAGACTAAGCCCAAGCCCCCATCCACGCTTTTTTGTTGTAAAACCGGGATAGAATAAATTACGACGGACTTTGCTTGTGAGCCCTTTGCCATTATCTTCGACGTAGATAATTGCATATTTGTGGGAAACTTTTGCTGTACGGATGAAAATCTTACCTTCTTTGTGTTCGATTGCTTCTGCTGCATTTTTCAGCAAATTTTCAATAACCCAAGCAAGCAAATCCTGATTGGCTTCGACAGTAATATTTTCGCTGAATTCCCGAATAATTTCAACTTTACGCCCGAGGTGTGGCAAACGTTTTTCGAAATATCTGCAAACTTCATCAATCAGAGTATTCAGTTCAATTTGTTCTTTTTCCGGCATAGAACCAATTTTGGAGAAGCGAGTAGTGATAATCTGCAGTCGATTAATATCGTTGCTCATCTCGTTAATAGTATCTTCGACTGCTTTTGGATCGTCTTTGGAGAAACGTAATATTTCGAGCCATGCTAATAAGCTCGACAATGGTGTTCCAAGTTGGTGAGCAGCTTCGCGAGCCATTCCTACCCAAACTTTGGATTGCTCGTTTTTTCGGACACTACTGAAAGCAACATATCCGATAGCGATAAACGCTGAAATGATAATCAAGGAAACAAACGGGAATAAACGCAATCTATCGATTAGTTCAGAGTGTGTATAGTATATTTTTTGAATTACGACGCCGTTTTCGTCTTCGATAATAATTGGTTCATAATTTTCTTTCATTTTTTGAATGTAGCGTTTAAGAAAAGCTCGCTGTTCTTCGATAGTCATCATTTTGCTAAGATTAATATTTAGAGTGTAAGAGGCAAAATCTTCGAGAGGTTCATCGTTTGCATCAGTCATAATAACCGGAAATGTTATAGTCGGAGTAATTTCGTCTAAAAAAAAGATCAGATATTCTAAATTTTTTTTTGGGTCTGAATAATGTTTGTAAGTGTTGGAATATAATCTGATTATTCGCTGTTCGTGCTGAATTAATTCATCGACGAGAACCTGAGTAAAAATCACAACAGCAATAACAATAGAGAAGGCAATTAGCGTAAGCAAAGTTTTAAGTTGCCATTTTCCGTCGGTGCTGAACAGCGATTTTAATAATTTAAAGCCATTAAGCATAGAATAGAATTATGAATTTTTTTAAATAATGTAAGGTAATTTAAGAAGAAAAATGTAAAAAAATTAACTTTTTTGGTTTAAATTTCAGGCGAGCAATTGATTGATTAATTATAATTAATTGTATTGCAAAAACTTATGTAAATTTTTATTTAAATATTGATTAATTAATTTTATATTTGTGATGAAAATTATGTTGTAAAATTTATTAAGGAAAAATGGTATGTCTTTTCTGGATAGGGTAAGAGATTTCTTTCAGAGGAAGAAAACAGTAGAAATCGGCGGTGGCGAACAAGCAATTGAAAAGCAGAAGAAGATGGGGAAACTCACCGCACGCGAACGCATTCAGTATCTGCTTGACCCAGGGACGTTCCACGAATACGATATGTTTGTTGAGCATAAAGCAGAAGACTTTGGGATGGACAAGAAATTTTTGCCGGGCGACGGAGTTATTACCGGAACCGGTAACATTCTGGGACATCCGGTTTGCATTTATGCTCAAGATTTCACTGTAGCAGGCGGTTCTTTGGGACTTGCACACGCAAAGAAAATCACAAAGATGATGGACCACTCAATGAGAATGGGAATGCCACTTATTGGAATTAACGATTCAGGTGGTGCTCGAATTCAGGAAGGCGTGAATTCACTTGCTGGTTATGGCGAAATATTTTTCCGCAATACACGTGCATCTGGGGTAATTCCGCAAATATCGGTTATATTAGGTCCGTGTGCTGGTGGAGCTGTGTATTCACCTGCACTGACAGACTTTGTATTTGTGGTAGACAAAATTTCAAAGATGTTCATCACCGGTCCAGAAGTAATCAAAACAGTTCTTGGTGAAGAAATTTCGATGGAAGAACTTGGTGGAGCACGCGTTCAAGCTGAAATTTCAGGTAATGCTCATTTTTATGCAGAAAGTGAGCAGGAATGTTTCGAGCAGATTAAACGACTTGTTACTTTTATCCCCTGGAACAACAGAAAGAAAGCTGATAAATTCCAGCCTAAACCACCAATTTTCGATAAACCTATTGCAGAGATACTGCCCAAAGAACCAAATGAACCTTACGACATCAGAGACGTAATAAAGGCTTTGGTGGATAATTCAGATTTTCTTGAAGTGCAAGAGCACTGGGCTAAAAACATAGTGATTGGATTTGCAAGAATTAACGGCGAAACAGTTGGGATAGTTGGCAATCAGCCAATGGTGCTTGCTGGTGTGCTTGATGTAGATTCATCGGATAAAGCCGCACGATTTATTCGTTTTTGTGATGCATTCAATATTCCATTGCTTACACTTGTTGATTTGCCGGGATATTTGCCGGGCGTGGACCAGGAGCATGCTGGTGTTATTCGTCACGGAGCAAAAGTGCTTTATGCATACAGCGAAGCAACAGTATTAAAAATGACAGTAATATTGCGCAAAGCATACGGTGGTGGTTATATTGCAATGTGTAGCCGCCATTTAGGAGCAGATTTTGTGTTTGCTTGGCCTTCTGCTGAAATTGCTGTAATGGGACCAGAAGGTGCCGCAAATATTATTTTCAAGAATGAAATTGCAAATGCACCAAATCCGGAAGAAATGCGTAAGCAAAAAGTGGCTGAATATATCGAAAAATTTGCTAATCCTTATAAAGCTGCTGCTAATGGCTATATTGATGCCGTTATTACACCAGAAGAAACACGTGACTTCTTAATTCACGCATTGTGGGTATCGCAGAACAAAGAGGATGTTCCACCAAAGAAAAAACATGGTGTTCCACCATTCTAATGGAGTAGAGATGAATAACGAAAATTTAGGAAAGATAATTCTTGACGATACAGTTTACGAAACGCAACTGACTAAAAAATTTGTTGCAAGAAAAAAATATACTCCTAAAGATCCGAAAAAAGTTACTGCTTTTATTCCGGGTGTGATACGGGAAGTGTATGTTAAAATCGGGGATAACGTAAAAGCCGGGGACAAGTTGCTTGTGCTGGAAGCAATGAAGATGAGAAATACAATAAAATCTCCAATGAGTGGTAAGATTCGGTATGTTGCTGTTTCAACTGGCAAATCAGTTGCTAAAGATGAACTTTTAGTTGAATTTGAATAAAGTATTCAGGAAATAATCAAAAGAGAGACGTAATGAATTACGTCTCTCTTTTTTTAAAGAAAATTTCTTTTTCTATAACATTCCGCTTCGTTTCCGGATGAACCATTCTGCTGAAAGAAGCAGAACAACAAGAATAAGCAAATAAGGTAAGTTCCAGATAATTATGTCGTTGCGTTTTTTTATGATTCGTTCAGTAAAGAAACGATTATTTCGGATATCTTCAATGATAGATGAGACATTATCGGAATAATAGAATTTTCCGCCGGTGATTTCAGCAATTTTTTTGAGAAGAGGCTCATTCAGTTTCAGGTTCAGGTATTCAACAGAAATTTCACCAATGGAAAATCTGCCGTCATCAGTACCAAGAACGTTGTTGTTGAGAGTTGCCTCTGCTGAAAAGGAATAATCACCCGAAGTGAGCCCTTCTATTGTTGCATAGTAATTTCCCTGACCTGTTGGAGGAAGAGTGATTTCGCGGGTATCGTTTTTACCAACGACTTTAACTTTAAGATTTGCTTTCTCGATAGGGTTGTATACGGCGTCGTAAACTTCGCCAAAAAGTTCGACTACTTCATTTTCATTGTAAAATTTACGCGAAGGACGAACTTTAACTGGTTTGGCTTGCTCGGCAATGGAAAGCCATCGCAAGCTGTTGTTGATAAATATGTTTAGCAAGTCTTCGGCATTGCGTCCTTTTGCAAGTTCAGAAGCATAGCCAAAAAGTTTCCATCTGTGCAAACCATATCCCATCAAAGCGATAGACTTACTATTTTGGAAATGTCGAGACATGATCAAAGGTTCATTTAAAGGAGTATTGTTGATTTTCATTGTGGATAGAACTTCGCTTTCTGCCTTTGGGCGAACAAATGTTTCGGTCCGGAACAGTGGAGGTAGAGAATTCCAAAGCTTTAGGTCCTCGTCGCTACCGGTAATTCTCAAAATTGGAGAAGAAAGAGCAGAAGTTTTGAAATCAGGGACTACAAGTAATTCTTGTGGTCGTGAGGATACAACAACAAAAGGCAGATAATTTTGAAATTCTTTAAGTTTATTGTAATCAGTAGTTTGAGAAGCAATAAAAAGAAGAGGTTTTCGACGTTCTAATTCAAGTTTTATCATATCAATAACATTTTTCGGAGTTGATTGGATAGGGAAACCGACGAAAACGATAAGTTCGCTGGCTTGGAGAACTTTTGGATTAGGTGTTTCGTAGAACTCAGCACCTTTTTTCTGAATAAATTCTTTTATTTCGACGCCTTTTTCGAGCAAAATTGACTGCTTAATCATCGCTAAATCTGGTGATGGAGAACCGGCGAAAATTGCGAAATTACGTTTGTTTTCCAGGACACGAATAAATTCAGAAATTGAATTGTTTTTTCGTGTTATTTCATTTTCGATTGGGTCAATCTGTGCAGTTATTTTATGAGTTCCGGGTTTGGTGGGGATATATTCGAAATTGTGAAAATAACGTTCTCTACCTGGCTCAATAAAGATTTCTTGTTCAGCAATTTTTTCTTCATTAAAGAAAAGTTTTAATTTAATAGTTTTATTTGAAAAGCCATTAGCTTTGAAATTGACCATAATTTGGATTTTATTATCGACATATGCAATTTCATTAGTAACAATTGATAATACAGCAATATCAACGGGTTCAGTGGTATCGCCGATACCAACAACGTAAAACGGAGCAGTGAAACGCTCTGCATCGAAAATTGGATTTGAACCGGCATTGTAGGCACCATCAGTGAATAGCACAACGGCACGGATATTTTCTTCGTCGCGGTATCTATCTAATCGGCGAAGTGCTTTTGAAATATCAGTAGCCCTGCCATCAAAGGCTAAACTATCTATGTTGAACTTATCTAATTGTTTAACATCGCTATCGAAAAGGAAGGTAATATTATCGAGATTATCAATATTTGAGTTAATCAAAGCATTTCTGAAAGCATCGGCACGATTGCCTTTCGCATCTGTGGTGCCGGCAGAAATCGAATTATCGAGAAGAATAGCTATTTTAGGTTTTTCAATAAATGCGCGAGTAATTGAATATATTGGTTCAAAAATAGCAAAAATCAAAATTGCGAGAGCAAATCCACGAAGAGAGATAAGCAGATAGCGTTTTTTTTCGGAAATTGGAGGAATTGTTGTTCTGTATGCCCAGAAAGATAGCCCAAATCCAGCTATAATAAATAACACCAAAAGCCACCAGTAACCAGAAATAACTAAATTGAATGAATTCATAACGTGTATTTTTAAATAAAACAAATATGAAAATAAGATAACGAAATAACAGCGAAAATATGAAAAATAAATTAGTAAATCATAAGAAGAAAATCATAATACAGTTGTTTGAATTCATCAATTATTCATAATTCGTTTAGATTTTTTTTGTTAAATCTTGTATTTTTCTTTATATTAAATGAATAAATAAATGATTTTGTTTAATACAAAGGACTTATGATGAAATCTAGATTAATTTTATTAATGCTAATTTTTGCCTTTACATTAGAAGTATATCCTTGCACAAACTTTCTGGTAACAAAAGGAGCTTCGGCAGATGGTTCGACAATGATATCTTATTCGGCAGATGCCGGTGGATTTATGGAGCCATTATATTATGCACCTGCTGCAAAACATCCTGAAGGATCGTGGGTTGATATTTATGAGTGGGATAGTGGCAAACATCTTGGGAAAATAAAGCAAGTGCCTGAAACATATAAAGTAATTGGGAATATGAATGAATATCAGGTAGCAATTGGAGAAACAACGTTTGGTGGACGTGAAGAACTGCGGGACACAAACGCAATAATGGATTATGGTTCGCTTATGTATATAGCATTGCAAAGAGCTAAAACTGCACGTGAAGCAATAAGAGTAATTACAGAGCTTGTTGCTGAGTACGGGTATTATAGTTCTGGGGAATCTTTCTCTATTGCTGATCCTGATGAAGTTTGGATACTTGAAATGATAAGCAAAGGACCATACGAAAAAGGCGCTGTTTGGGTAGCAGTTCGTATTCCAGATGGATATGTTGCGGCTCACGCTAACCAAGCGCGCATCAGACAATTTCCGATGAATGACCCTAATAATTGTTTGTATGCACCGGATGTTGTTTCTTTTGCTATTGCACGAGGCTACTACAATCCGAAACAGGGACCATTCAGCTTTGCTGATACATATTGCCCACTTGACGCGAGCAGTTTGCTGTTTTGCGAGGGAAGAGTATGGAGTTTGTTCAGACGTGCAGCACCATCTCTGAATTTATCAAGCGATTATTGGCGTGCATACGAAGGAGAAGAACCTTATCCATTATACATCAAGCCGGACAAGAAGCTTACACCACAAGATGTGATGAGCTTAATGCGCGATCATTTCAACGATACAGAATTTGATATGACCAAAGGGCTTGCAGCAGAACCTTTTGGCAATCCATACAGATGGAAACCGCTTGCATTTAAAATATCCGGCGACACAACAACTTATGCCTGGGAAAGACCAATTTCGACACAGCAAACAGCATTTTCATTTGTATCGCAAAGCAGAAGTTTCTTGCCAAGAGAAATTGCCGGAGTATTTTGGTATGGAGTTGATGATACCTATTCTACTGTTTATGTGCCACTTTATGTAGGTGCGATGAACGATATTCCAAAATGTTTCAGAGGTGGAAGTATAAGAGAACTTGATTTGAATTCTGCTTTTTGGATATTCAATCTGGTTGCAAACCTTGCATATACAAAATATTCATATATTATCAAAGACATTCAGGTTGTCCAGAAGCGTCTTGAAAGTAAGTATGAGATGTTTCAGCCAATAATCGAGAAGGCGGCAAATGAGTTGTATCAGAAAGATAAAGCTTCGGCAATACAATTTTTGAGCGATTATTCATTGAATGAATCTCAAAAAATGTTTGATGAATGGTTTACTCTCTGGAAGCAATTAGTTGTAAAATACAATGATGGCTATATTAATGATGTAAATGTTGATAACGGGCGTCATCCTAAGGGTGTAGGTTATGGCGACGAATTTTTCAAACGTGTTGTCAAAGAAAAACCTGGTTATTTTGAAGTAAAAATGAAGAAGAAAAAAGACAAAAAGAGAGGAAAATAAATATTATAAAAGGCGTATTGCAAAATACGCCTTTTATATTTTAACAATTGCGTGTGAATAGTAAATGAATTCATTGACTAAGGCACATAAGAAAGTAATAAATATTTCGTTGATGAAAATGTAATCTAAGGAATATACAGCAAGGAACAAAAAAGAGGTCGGCTTAGAAGCCAGCCTCTTCCCTATTTGGTTGCAAAAATTATCAATTAAGGTTTTTCGAAAATTTTGTCGTCCAAAGCACTGCCGATTTCATACTCATCAAAGTTGAATACCATAACAGTATTTCCATTAATTTTTAATTCAATTACAGATGGAACGATAGCTCCGCCAACTTTAGTTTTTTCCTCAAAAACATATTCGATTGTATTAGATTCATTATCTTTCTTTACTTCGGCCCTTAATTTATAGAACCAATTAGTAATTTCATCAAGATAGATAGTGGAGATATCGTTATCTTTGTCTGTCATTTTAATAGTAATGTAGTTTTTGTCATCAATAGTTTCTTTGCCAAGGTACTCAAATGAATAACCTTCTTCGCCGTATTTTACTATAGGTGAATTAAGGAAGTCGAAAATCTGCAAAATTTGGTCTTTAGCAGCATCGGGTAAATTTTTCTTATCTTTAGAACCAGTGAGAGGGTTGACCATCCAAGCTTTTTTGCCATCAAAGGCTTGAATAATAGTATTGCCCATATATTCGATTTCAATTCTGACTTTGTCTGGTCTCTTGATTTTGTAAACGATAGGAATTTGTTCGCCTTGCTCAGCAATGAACTGACTGCCGTGGATAACGAAAGTTTCAATTTTATCCAATGCTTCTTTGTTCATTGCTTTAATAGCATTTTTCATTATATCATCGATATTCTGAGAATAGAGAAAATTTGCAGAAGCAAATAAA
>CALGXJ010000001.1 GCA_937936035.1 Eximiradius proteiniborus | reverse complement strand
CATCATTATTCAAATTCGCTTTCAAAGTGAAAACGCCACGAGTAGGATTAGGTGATAAAATAATCTGGGGTTCAGAAGCCCATTCATTATCAACACTTGTGATGAGATTGTATTCGTCGCTCATTGTGTAGCAATCGCCACTTTCCGCAACTTCAACAGCATATTTACCGGGGACAAGCGGACGGTATTTACGCTCGGTTGCACCTTCGATGATTTTTTTATTCAAATACCAGCGGTATTTATTAGCAGGCGAAGCAACGAGAAATTCGTATTCCTCTGTGATAGTAGGTTTAGGAGGAATTGGGTGGAAAGAAACTTCGACAAATTCGGAGACAACCTGGCAACCATCACCAGTTTCGGCAGTGCAATAGTAAGTGCCGGGTTCGCTAACTGTAATTCTTCGTCCTTCAACTCCATTATTCCATTTATAATTATTAAAACCAATACGAGCAGTTAAAGTAACGCTATCACCAATACAGAGAGCAGGAGATTTGGATTTGTTGATAGTCAGTTCAGGTGTTGGGAAAACAGTAACTGTTATAATGTCAGATTTAGCATTGCATTCATCTCCGTAAGAATGAACAAAGGAGTAGTTGCCATCAGTTTTCACAACAATTGATTTAGTAGTTTCACCAGTATTCCAAACAACTAAGCCATCCTGAACATCGGCGACCAAAATAACGCTATCGCCCTGACAGAAAGAAGTATTACCGATAACACTTATGTTTGGTTTAGGTAAATTGCAGTCCAAAAGTTGTGTTTTCCAAAGTCCACGTCCCCAAGTGCCGGCATAAATTTCTTTAGTAGATTTATTAATTTTCAAATCATTAATAATAACATTCGGAAGGTTAGCACCAAAAAGTTCCCAAACATTTGAGCCATAATCGGAATAAAATACCCCAACATCAGTACCGACGTAAATTCTATCAGGTGAATCAGGTTGGTATGCGATACAGTTTGCAGGAACGTTTGGCAAGTTGCCAGATAAATTAGTATGCTTGTTTCCATCGAAAACCCAAACTTTGTTGCCGCGTTGGAATCCGGATTTAGTATAATAAACTACATTTGGGTTGAGGGGGCTTACTTCCAAATCTGAAATAGCTAAATCTGAAGTAAAGTATTGAGACCAAGAAATGCCATTATCAGTGGTTCTCCACACAGTAGTGTAAGTAGAGGCATAGACATAATTAGAGTTAGTTGGCGAAACGGCAATATTTTGCAATGGCACGTTAGTTCCAAAATTTGAAATTTTCACAAAAGAACCAGCCGAACCATATGCAAGAGAACGCCAAACATTAAAATAACCGACATAGACAACATTAGGTTTTTGTGGGTCGAGAGCTAATGGAGAGATCCAGGCACCGGATTCACCATTAGTCTGATATTGATTAATCATATTAGTAAATGAGGCACCGCCATCAGTAGAACGGCGGAAATCACCATTATACAGCGAACCGTATATTCGGCGAGGATCATTTGGATCTATTGCGCAATCCATTCCATCACCGGCAAGAACGTGTATCCAGTTGTTTTCTTTAAATAGACTTGATCCATTATCTTGAGATCCGCCAATAAACAGATTAGGGTCTGCTTCGCTTATACCAATACGGTAAAATTGGGTAATGGACATACCATCACTAATGAAAGTCCAGGAATTGCCTCCATTAGTAGTAAAATCAATGCCACCATCGTGCCCAGCGTAAAGTCTGCCATCGGGAGCAAAAACAAGATCGTGAATATCAGCGTGCACTTGTGGGGCACCATCACCATACCAGTGAGCAACAATTTGCCAAGTTGAGCCCATACTTCGAGATCTCCAGATATTAATTCCACCGACGTAAATTTCACTTGGGTTTGTTGGAGAAATAGCAAGAGCTAAATCGTATTGTCCTTGTCCTTTATTCATATCTTTTCCATTGCTATTCCAACCAAGTAGATTAAGCCCATCACCTTTTTGATAGAGAGGTGTCCAGTTTTCACCAGCATCTTCGGAGGCAATCAAAGAGAGGAATTGCATTGTGTTTCTTTCGGCACTTAAAGCATATACCATATTTGGGTCGGCCGGAGTAACTTCAATAGCAGTACGAATAGCATTTGGAATGTTTTGCACTTTACGCCAAGTTTCGCCCATATCAGTGGATTTATAAATATCTGTTCCCATAGAAGAATAAGTGAAAGTAGAAGCATAAAGCACGTTAGGATTATCAGGTTTTTGCTCTAAATCAATAAAGAAACCGCTTTGCTTGTTGAACCAGGTTTTACCGCCATCGGTAGTTTTGAGTATACCGGAGTTGCTTGTTGCAACAACAACATTTTCGTCGGTTGGGGAAACAAACATTTTGCCGAAAAGTTTTCTATCTTCGAGTGCATAAGCAGCATTGGTGATTTCCCAAGTCTGTCCATCATTGGTAGATTTTATAATACCAACACCATAATAGTTTTGAGCGGCTGATGAACCATCCATATCGCCTGTAGCAACATAGATAACGTTTGGATTGCTGCGAGCAATCTGAATATCGGAAACACCCAAGGACATTATTTCAGTTTTTGGGTAGTTGAACCAAGTTTTACCTTTGTCGGTTGAACGCCAAACCCCACCGGTTGCGGCACCAGCCCAAATATCATTTGGACGCGAAGAATGGAATCTTACAACATTAACTCTTCCCAAGCCCTGGTCTCTAACGCTGGAATTTAAACTACCAGGACGAAGAACTGGACCAATGAGTTGCCAGGTGCGGCTTTGAGTGGAATTGATTTTTTTGAAACCATCCTGATAGCGCTGCCATTCTTTGAATAATTCAATTGCCTGAGGGAACTCACCTGTTGGATATACACGAGGAGCCCAGAAATATTCCCAGCGTTTAAACTGCTTCCAACCTTTACGTTGATCTTCGGGCATATTGTTGTAAAAGTTGTTTTTAGCACTTTGAATTTTATAAAAATTCTCTTGTTTGGCAGGATTTTCATACAAACTATTGTAAATTTGAGCAAAAGATATGCAAGGCGCGAAAACAGCAAAAAGCGCCGCAATCAAAAATACTTTTGAAATTGAATTTTTCATTTTGGACCACTCTATTTTATGAAAAATAAATATCATAATTAGTTTACAAAATTAACAAAAAATTAGTAATTTATCATCTTAATAATTAAACAACTTATATTATTAATTAGTTACAGATTCAGAGATTATTTTGTATGAAATTTATTTTAACAGCAATCTTATATTTAATAATTCATTTTTCAATAATCTCAAATTGCAGAGCTGAATTTTCTTCTTTAGATGAACAGATAAAATATTATAAAAATCGGTACAAAGTTCAATGCGTGGAGGACAAGATTACAGACAACAATGGCAATGGATTCGACAGTCTCTATGGTACAAGAAATATGAGAACGATATTGTATGGTATAGCTTATCGAGGTGGCGCGAATAATTTTTATCACAAATTTAACAAAAGGGAAAATCAAAATCCTTTGCCAGGCGATGGGTTGGAAAATCTATGTAAGGAAGGATTTTCCAGTGCAGTATATCTTTATGCAAAAAACTTTGCTTCATCGGCTAAAGAAGTAACATTTGAGAACAACAAATTAGAATACAGACAGATAAGTGGAAATAATTCAGAAGAAATGAAGCAAATAATAGAGATGGTGTATGAAGTAATAACTCAAAAACGGAAGGGACCTGTTTATTTTCACTGCTGGAATGGATGGCATCAGTCGGGTTATATTGCATCAGTAATATTGAAGCAATTTTGTGGATATTCAGATGAACAAGCTTTGGACTACTGGGTGAGAAATACCGATGGTGCATCGAGAGGGTATGAACAAATAAAAAAACGGATTCTTGAATTTAAGCCTTTTTCGGAATACGAAGTCTCTAAAGAACTGCAACAAATTATTTGTCCTTGCTCAAAAGAGAAATAATATTTCTTTTATTAATTAAATATTGTTTTTTGTATTTATTATTTTCTTATTTTAGTGATATAATTTTATCAGGAGTTTTTATGAAAAAAGTTTTCCTATCTTTGCTATTTGTTGTTTTTTCAACATCTTCGGTTTTTGCACAGTTCGACAAAGCGATATCGGCTGACCCGATTGACTTGCTTGTAAGCAAGGTTTTCAATTTTACATACGAACAAAAGATGTCGCCAACAAATTCATTTACTGTGTTTGGATCGTATTATAACTATAGCGATTACTGGAGTGCTTATGGAATTGGTGCTTCTTACAGATGGTATTTAAAAGACGTTATTCAAGATGACAGAACTCCAATTTCAGGTTTATCAGTTGGACCGATGGCTCGGATTAGTTTCTGGGATTATACAGGTCCAAATCCATTAAATTTGGATTACGGTGGAACTATGGTTGTAGTAGGCGGCGAAGTAGCCTATAAATTTAACGATCTATTTGGGAAAGGCAGCAACTTCTTTGTAGAGCCTATAGTTCGTCTTGGGTTTATTGTCAGCGATATTGACTATTTAGGTTATGATGCATTAGGATTTGGCATAAATATCGGGTATGGCTGGTAACGTATAGATATTTTTTTAATTATTTTACTAAGGCTGATTTAGAAAAAAATCAGCCTTTTTATCAGATATATCAAAATCAGATATAAACAAGAGGTTACAAAAAGTAACCTCTTGTACATTATATTTCGACTTACATATTTTCGATAATGGCAGAACCGAATTCTGAACATTTAAGAAGTGTAGCACCGTCCATTAATCTATGGAAATCGTAAGTAACGCGTTTTTGGGCAATTGTTTGCTCAATGCCTTTAACAATAAGATCGGCAGCTTCATTCCAGCCGATATGTTGGAACATCATAACGCCGGAGAGAATAACAGAGCCGGGATTAACTTTATCCTGATCCGCATAGCGAGGAGCAGTGCCGTGAGTAGCTTCGAAGACAGCGTGCCCTGTTTCATAATTAATATTAGCTCCGGGTGCAATACCGATGCCACCAACAATAGCTGCAAGAGCATCAGAAATATAGTCTCCATTTAAATTCATTGTTGCGATAACAGAATATTCAGCAGGTCGGGTGAGAATTTGTTGCAGAAATGCATCAGCAATAAAATCTTTAATTAATAATTTGCCTTTTGAAAGTTCTTCTGACTGAATTCTATCGGCTTCGTCAGCACCTTTTTCGGCTTTGATATGTTCGTATTGCCGCCAGGTAAATACTTTAGAACCAAATTCTTGTTCGGCTACGTCGTATCCCCATTCTTTGAACATTCCTTCGGTAAATTTCATAATATTACCTTTATGAACAAGAGTAACTGACGGACGATTATTATTAAGTGCATATTCGATAGCAGCACGGACAAGTCGTTTGGTGCCTTCCATTGAAATAGGTTTTATACCAATTGATGAAGTTTCAGGAAAGCGAATTTTACGGACACCCATTTCTTCCTGAAGGAATTTAATAAGCTTTTTCACTTCGTCGGTGCCTGCAAGCCATTCAATACCAGCATAAATATCTTCGGAATTTTCACGGAATATTACCATATCACAAAGCTGAGGATTTTTCACAGGTGAGGGAACTCCTTCGAACCATTGGACCGGACGCAAGCAAACATACAAATCCAGTAACTGACGCAATGCAACATTGAGCGAACGGATACCGCCGCCAACGGGAGTGGTAAGAGGTCCTTTGATGGCAATAATATGTTCTTTAATTACATCAAGAGTTTCCTGTGGTAGCCATTCGCCAGTTAAGTTGTAAGCCTTCTCGCCTGCATAAACTTCACGCCAGATAATTTTCCTTTTGCCCGAATAAGCTTTTTCCACTGCTGCATCGAATACTCTTTGAGATGCGCGCCAAATGTCTCTGCCAGTACCATCGCCTTCGATAAATGGAATAATTGGATAATCGGGAACGTTTAATTTCCCATTTTCAACAGTAATTTTTTCGCCATTCATAATACACCAAGAAAAAGTAAATAATAGTTAATAAAGGAAGTAAAATTAGTTACGAATTAAAAACGTTTATAGTGTGAAAGGAATTGAATATCATTAATAATATTTCATCTATTAAACAACACTAAACATATAATATTTTGAAAAATGGAAATAAAATGATAATTTGAAGCAATGGTACTTCAAAGCTTAAAGGTATTCTATGCAATCAGGTAGTTTTGTACTCATATTACATACGCATTTGCCGTGGGTGTTGCATCACGGGAACTGGCCTCACGGAGTTGATTGGCTTACCGAAGCAGTCGCTGAATGTTATATCCCATTATTAAATGTATTTAATGATTTGTTAAATGAAAATATTTATCCGAAAGTAACAATCGATATTTCACCTGTATTATGTGAGCAGTTAGAGCATAAAGATTTTGATAAAATATTCGAGGACTACTGTCTTGAAAAAATCAAAGCAGCGAGAAAAGACGCTGAAGACTTTAAGAAGTGGGGTTGGGATACCCATAGTATATATCTTGCGAACTGGTGGGCTCAATGGTATGAAGCACGGCTTGATGATTACAAAAATAAATATGGGAAGACTGTAATTGGAGCATTAAAAAAGCTACAAGACGAAGGTGCCATAGAGATAATGACCTGCGGTGCTACACACGGATATTTGCCTTTGCTTGGTTTCGACAGAAGCATAAATTTACAAATAGAGGCGGCAGTAAATAACTATAAAAAGCATTTTGGACGTGAACCGAGAGGAATTTGGCTACCAGAATGTGCATATCGTCCATCTTACGAATGGAAATCATATGTGCCGGTGGCACCATTTAATCAACAACACTTACGTCCCGGAATAGAGCAGTTTTTGAGCAGACACAACATCAAATATTTTGTTATTGATCAGAAATTGATTGAAAATTCGTATCCAATCGGGAAATTTCAAGCTAATCCGGAACATTTTATTCCCGTACAATCACCGGCGTTTATTCCGGAGCCGTGGAACTTTGATAAATCGCCACTTCGGTTATATGAAGTCAGTTCGAGTGAAAAAGTAGAATACGGAACAGCCGTTTGCTTTACTCGTCATCGTGATATTGCAATGCAGGTGTGGAGTGGAGAAGTAGGATATCCTGGAGAGCCCGACTATCTTGATTTTCACAAACGCCATCTTGGTTCGATGCTTCGCTATTGGCGAGTAACAGATGTAAAGGCTGATATGCAATACAAAGCTCAATATCATCCTGATTGGGTATGGAAAAAACTTGACCTGCAAGCCAATCATTTTATCCATAATATGGAAAATACAACGAACTATTATTACAACAAGACTGGTAAATTTGCGACGCTTTGCGTTCCATTCGATACGGAATTATTTGGGCACTGGTGGTTCGAGGGACCGGAATTTATTCGTTATGTATTACGTGGGCTAAATCATTCACCTTGGCTGAAGCCAGCAACAGCGAGCGAACAACTGTTTAAAATCCAGCCAAAAGAAGTAATTGGATTGCCGGAAGGTTCGTGGGGAGTGAATAACAATCATGATGTATGGAGCAACTCGGAAAATGTGTGGACGTGGCAGAATATTTACGACAACGAACTACGGCTAAAAAACATCTTCGATAAATACCCAATTTCAAACTATTCGCCCTTGCAGAAGCGAATTGGATTGCAAGCATTAAGGGAACTAATGCTGCTTCATTCATCTGACTGGCAGTTTTTAATTTATACGAAATCAGCAAAAGATTATGCAGAGAGCCGATTTTTCTTTCATAATTCTGATTTCAACCGTTTATGTGATTTGTTGGAACGTGCTTGTGAACATACTGAGCTATCATCAGAAGAAATAAACTATCTTGAAGAAGTGGAAAAGCGTAACAGTATTTTCCCAGAATTGGAGCTTGAATGGTGGAATTGGTGAAATTGAGAAAATAATTCATCACACAAAGACCGAAGCAAGTTAGCTTCGGTCTTTTGTTTGTCGGTGTGACTGGATTCGAACCAGCGACCCCTACGTCCCGAACGTAGTGCGCTACCGGACTGCGCTACACACCGAAAAAAAAAGAGTGGGCTCTACGGGATTCGAACCAGCGACCTCTTCCGTGTCAAGGAAGCGCTCTAGACCAACTGAGCTAAGAGCCCAACTCGTTTACAAAAATAATACTTTTTGAAAAAATCTGCAAACATTTTATTAATGTTAATGATAAACCTGAACACAGTTTGTTTTGCTTGCTGCAATATTAAGCACGCGGTTGCAATTATCAAGCAGAGAGTCGAGATCGTCCGCTGGTGAAATCTGGGCAATTCCAATGCTTAAAGTAACTGTGAAGCGGCGTCCATCAATTTCCAGAACAGAAATAGCAGCTTTGTTTCGAATATTTTCAGCCCAGAATTTTGCTTTATCAACACTTTGACCTATCAGAATTGCACCGATTATATTTGTATTGAGTCTACCAATCACATCATATTGGTGAACTGAATTATTCAGGATGGAAACTATATGACGGAAAATATGTTCAAATTTACCATTTTCTTCTTCATCATTACTATATGCGGCATATTTATCAATGGCTATCAAGCAAAAACTAACAGTAGATTTATAATCATGAACGCGGTATACTTCTTCTTCTAATCTACGAAAGAAAGCATAATTATTCATAAGTCCGGTATAAGGGTCAATAATTGCACTTTTATTGAAGAGCTGAATCAATTTAAATCTATCAATCGAGTGAGCAGCTTCGCGAGCGAGTAGTTCCAACAAATCAATATCGTAATTATCCATTTCGCTCATTGGACCATCAAAAAAGATTGCTCCATAAACACCGGATTCGGACTTAATAGGAATAGAGATAAAGAATGAGTTTTCAAAAGGGAATTCCTTAACAAACACACGAGACATTTTGGATTGGACTGGCGTTTCAACAATCGTCTGATATTTTAGAATAGATTGCCCGAGTAAAGTTTTATTTAAATCGACAGGTTCATTTTTTATCCTGACAGGGAATTCATATTTAGTGAAATAATCGTAAATATAATATCCATCACGTTTTTCGTCGTATAGGCAAATACCAAAGGAATAATTCTCGTATAAATTAGTGATAGCTTCGAAAAGAGCCCGAGAGATAATTTCTTCGGTTGCATCAGTTTGTGAAGAAATTTCGGCGAATTTTTGAACAGCTCGTAAAGTTTTATCTGAACGAATTAAATCATATTTTTCGGTATAACTTTTGACTAATCCACTAATTAATTTTGAAAATTGCCCTAAAAACGTTATAGTAGCAGCATCGTATGCATCATTTTCGTTTGTATCACAAGTTAGAATTCCTATTACCTGATTTTCGTAAAAAACCGGAATACCTACGAAGGAAGAAGTACCGGACGGTTCGCTGTAATATGGGATTAAATCAAGTTCTGCAGACGGGTTGATTTCTGTTAGTATTTCGGGTTTGGCATTAAAGGCAATTTGGCTAATAATATCGTTAGCCATCGGAATTTTAGTATCATCAATAATTTTTGATGGCACGTTTGTAACATACGACTCGAGAATCAGATAATTCTTTTCAAAATTAATAAAAGTAAACGCAGTAGTTCTGGATTTAATAACAAGAGGAATAACATACAAAATTCGAGAAAGCAGTGCGTCGAATTCTTTTCTTGGTTCATCAATTTCAATCAGATCATCATCAAAAAGGTTTTGAGGGAATTCAATTTGTTTTTTCTTAAAGTCAGTAACAGTTGGTTCTTCGACGATTTCGGAAATAATTCTCTCTGATGGCAATTCAGGCTCTTCATTCACAGCATGGTTTTGATGAGAAATAACTGACTCTGGGATTTCGGACATATTATCAAGTTGTTCAACATCAGATGAAATAATTTCATGAGGTTGAGCAAATTCCTGGGTTTCATTATTTTCAAGCGATTGAGATAATTTCTGATTGATAGCCAATTGTTCACTTTGAGTTTCAACTAAATTAATTTCATCAACTTGCTGAGCTTCTTCAATAACATCATTTTTTTCTTCCAATTGAGCATTGTTTAAATCTTCAACAAATTCAGCGGAGTGAACCTGAAGGACTATTTCATGTTCAGAAGCTTGAGAGATAGCAACAGAAGATGGAATATTCGATTCTTCCCTATCTTTTACTGGTTCAGAATGGATAGAATTATTATCAACTAAAACATCGACACTATTGGATTTTTCGGTAGGTTGTTCAGGGTGCTCTACTTTTAGTTCTTCAATTTTTTCTTCACTTTTTGCAGGAGGAACAAAATCGCTTTTTGGTTGTGGAATTTCAGATTTTGAGACGCTTCGGGTAGTTTTGCTTACAATACGGAAACCTTCGTCGGCACCCATTGTTGGTTCGGAAGAAATCTTGTCAATATCAATGGAAGGATTAAAGTTTTCGACTGTCTGACGTTTAGCGGAAGCATCCTTTATAACGGTCATTTTAATATTTTGAGTTTCGGGAATATTAAATTTGTTTGATTCAACAATTTCGGAAAGTCTTTGTGAAATCATAATAATTAGAGCTAAGGCGCCAAGGACAGCAGAGCTGATGCCAATAAGCTTAATAGCAAGTCCTTCGAGAAATATGGCAATGAGAATGCCACAAATAATAATTAAAACAGCTAATATATCACCTGGTTGTAGAACATCTTGAATTCGTATTTTTTTAGCCATGTGTCAGAATAGTTAAATTAACAAAAAGTAATATTTAAAAATAAATAATTTATATTTCTAATAAAAGCAAAAAGTTATAATTATTTTATTCCTTTTGATTTTGCTTCGTTCCAGAGAGCATCCATTTCATCGAGGGTCATTTCGTCAAGTTTTTTTCCATTTATGCGGGCTTGTTCCTCGACGTAACGGAAACGGTTAATAAATTTTGAATTAGTTTGTTGCAAAGCAGATTCAGAAACAATTTTTTCGAAACGAGCGGCATTGACAAGAGCAAACAGCAGGTCGCCAAATTCTTCTGTGGCTTTATCTTTGTTGCCAACTGCAAGTTCGTGCTTTAATTCTACAAATTCTTCATCAACTTTTTTCCATACGTCTTGCTTATTATCCCAATCGAACCCCACACGTGAAGCTTTTTGTTGAATACGTTCAGCACGCAGCAAAGCCGGGAGTGAAAGCGGGACGCCATCGAGTGTGTTTTTCCGACCTTCTGTTTTTTTAAGTTTTTCCCAATTTTCGAGCACTTCATCTTCTCCATTAACCTGAACATTTCCGAAAACGTGAGGATGGCGAAGCACCATTTTTTCGGAAATTCGGTTAATTACGTCGATAAGATTGAATGCACCACGTTCTTCAGCCATAATTGCGTGCATAACAATATGAAGGAGCAAATCGCCGAGTTCTTTCGAAAATTCTTCATCGTTTTTCTTTTGAACTGCATCGAGAGCTTCGTAGGCTTCTTCAATAATCAGATGAGAGATTGATTCGTTAGTTTGCTCGCGATCCCAAGGACAATGCTGACGCAAAAGCTTAACTATTTCGACAAAAGCAAAGAATACGTCTGCAGTATCGTTGGGATTCTTGGGCTTTGGGATTTCTATGTTTGAACTATTCATTATACAATATTTATTGTGAATAAATAAATTTTAATTGCTATTTTTTATTCCTTTGGCGGCGATGTCGTTTCTAAAATAAATATTCTGGAAATGAATTTTACTAACAGCTTTATATGCGTTTTCCCGAGATTCTTTCAAAGTTGCACCAAGAGAGGTAACCCCGAGAACGCGCCCACCGTTAGTGAAAATTTTGCCATCTATTTCTTTAGTTCCTGCGTGATAAACTATTACGTTATCAGAAATGCTGTCTAATCCCGTTATTTCGAAACCTATTTCATATTTGTCGGGATAGCCTTTTGAAGCAAGCACCACACAAGTAGCAAATCCCTGATTAATGTTTTTTATTGCAGAGGCATTTAAAGTTCCTTTTGCAGCAGAAAATAGTAATTCGGCAAAATCACCATCGAAAACGCTTAAAACGGCTTGTGTTTCTGGATCACCAAAACGACAATTATATTCAACAACTTTTGGATTGCCATTATTTATCATTAATCCTACATAAAGACAACCGATATATGGGAGTCCTTCAGCAATCATCCCTTTCAATGTTGGTTCAATAATCAAGGATTTCACTTTATCGAGGACTTCAGAAGTTACTATTGGAGCAGGAGAATAAGCCCCCATACCTCCTGTATTTTTTCCTTTGTCGCCATCAAGAATACGTTTGTGGTCCTGAGCAGGAGCAAGAGTAACAAAATTGTTTGCGTCAGTTATAGCGAAAATAGAGGCTTCTTCGCCTTGCATAAATTCCTCTACAACAATTTTTTCGCCAGCCGAACCGAAACTGCCACTAAACATTTCTTCGATTGCTTGAATAGCTTCGTCGGAATTAGTGGCGACAACAACTCCTTTGCCGGCTGCAAGCCCGTCGGCTTTAATAACAACAGGGAATTCACCTTTGCGAATATAGTCTAAAGCATCTTGTTTTTGTGATTTATCAAAAGCACAGAACCGAGCAGTCGGGATGTCGTATTTCTGCATAAATTGTTTGGCAAAAAGTTTAGAAGTTTCGAGCTGGGCTGCCAAACGGGAAGGAGCAAAAACATTAATCCCAGCAGAACGAAGAGAGTCTGAAAGTCCGTCAGCAATAGGTTGCTCGGGACCGATAACAACTAAATCTATTGAATTTTTGGCACAGAAATCAGAAACATCCTGATGATTTTTTATATTCAGAGGAACTATCTGAGCAATTTTAGCGATACCTGGATTGCCTGGCAAAGCAAACAAATGAACATTTTTTGATTTAATTAATGCTGATGCTATTGCGTGTTCGCGCCCGCCACTACCAATTAATAATATATTCATAATAACAATTGAAAAATATACAAAATAAAAAAGCAAATTACTCAAAAATAGATAAAGGAACAAATTCAACTAATAATCCATTTTCATTACAGATATAAGAACAATAATAAAAACAAACGTTGCAAAAAAAATAAAAAAGGAGCAATGATGCTCCTTTTAGATCTGAATTTATAATAAATATATTAATATCTATAAGAAACACCGAGTAAAATATTCAGAGGTTTTTGTTTTAAGATATAGTTAGAAAGAGTAAGTGTGTTTTCTTCATTACCGTATGCAGTTCGTTGTTCGGAAAAGTCGGTCCAGCGAAGAACGCCATCAATACGAACACCTTTGGATAGATAGAGGCTTCCGCCAAGTGAAAAGGTCGATTTAGCAGCGTTTGGAATATCTAATTGGTACGGAGAAGTAGTTTTTGCGTAGCTTGCTCTTGCTTCGAGCGGGAGAGCAGGGAATTTATATTCAGCACCAAAGCCCCAAGTAGTCTGACCGACAAGGTGGCGAATTATCATACGGTTTAAAACATCAAACTGTTCGGCAACTTCTGCTGAAGCATCTGAAAACTTCATTTGAGTAACGTCCTGATACTGAACTCCTGCGGAGAAAGTAAATCCAAGCAGATGAAAAGAAAGACCAGCACTGTATACAAAAGGAGTTCTAATGTTGTAGGAATTTTTTCCTTGTTGGGTGGTATCGAATCTATCGACTACGCCTTGTGGATTTTTATCGAAAGTTACGTCGTGAGAAACAGAGAATTTTTCATCCACCTGATACCAGGTAGGTAATTTTATAGAGAAGGAAATTCTCATAAAATCTTCTATTTTCCCTAATAATCCAAATTGAGCAGTAATTCCGGAGACATTTTGCCGGATTTTTTCTTTAACAATCAGTTTATCGAAATCATCAATTTGCCATTTATTATAGATATTGAGTTCATCCCATTCGACAAACTCTCTTGAATATTCGAAAGTGCCCCATTTGCCGGTAATAGAAAAGCCAAGGGAGACATTTTCGCCGACATCCAGTCCCAAGCCACCAGTAATATTGTGGGTTCCGCCTGTTTCGTCAACAAAAGAGGTTTGCCGTAGAGAATCTTTAATATTGGTATTGCCGTTAATATCAGCAAGAAGTAAATCATATGTCCAACGTTTTTTAGCCTGGGACTGTTGAAAAATGTAGCTCGACCGGGGATTAAATACGTTGTAGTCGTAACTTTTTTTGAAATCATTATCTTTGAAATAACCAACAGCAACTGTTGTAATGCCATTATCGCCACTAATCGGAGAAGCTAAAGCCAAGTGGCTTAGATATTCATTGTTTACATTAAAATTGCTCTTTTTGTTAAAAATACTGACTTCATTACCGATATGAGAGAAGCCAAAACCTACGGAAAACTCGTTTTTGGGAATCAGAGCCAATCCAGCAGGATTAGATATAAGTGCATTTATATCATCGGAAATACCGATATAAGAGACGTTGAGCCCCGCTGCACGAGAAGTAATAAAATGTTGCGTGTTAGCATAACGTAAGGCATCTTCAATGAACTGTGCTTTGGCAAAAGAGATTGAAAAAAGGAAGAATATAACTATCGTTTTTTTCATAACAACACCTTGATTTATCTTGATCGCTTGTTTGCAGGTTCTTGTTTATTATTGTTTTGTGCAGGTTTTGAATCATTGTTTGAACTACGTGAAGGTGGATCGCTCTGGCGAGGTTTCTCGTTTCTTGTTGGAGTGAAACGATCGCGTGATGGTGCGCTATTGGGGCTATCGGGAGCTGGTTCAGAAACTGTTCTGCGAGTTGGAGGTGCGGGTTGCTCTCCCTTTTGAGAATTTTCGTATTTATTTTCGGAGTTAGGATTATCGCTTTGTTTTATTTCCCTATCGTAGATATTATCCCTTGAACGTTCATTTTGGGGAGCATTGAAAATATTAGGTGTAGGACGATAGGATGAGCGTGAATTATTATCTTTTGGTTCATTTTGAAAAATTGTTTTTGAACCTGTTTGAGAAGAGGGAACGCTTTCGGTGCTGCTACGTCGATTTGCGGGCTGAACGTTTTCGTTTGTGGCACCGACATTGGAGTAGCTTCCTCTGCTCGGACCGAAGTCTCTGTAAGAATCTTGGCGAGGTTTATTGGTAGTATTTTTATGTTCAGGATACCAACCGGGATAATGGTGGTAATAATAGGGATTGTAGTAAGGATTTGGGTAATAAACCGGGTAAGGGTAGTAGATAACAGCATAGTTATATGGGCGGTATTTCGACAAATAGTACCAGTCATAGTAATAATAATATCCGTAAGAAAAATAAAAACTACTGTAAATAGGAGAGTAGACTAAATTATGGCGTGGTGGAGCCCACCAGGGATAATATCCAGCATAAGTTAGAGGATGATAGAAATAGTAATTCTCAACAACGGTTGTTCTTTCGTATTGAGGATCCTGACTGACGTAATTTGAATAATCATTTGTTTTGGTCGGATTATCAATACTGGAACTGTTATAATAGCTACTAACTGTAGTTGAATTATCTGAGATGGTAGGTTTATTGTTGTAACCATAATAATTATCTGTTTCTTTCATAGAAGAACAAGAAGTAAGTAAAACAGTCAGGATGTAAATCGAAAAAAGCGATATATAAAGTTTCGTTTTCATTTTCTTGCTCCTTTATAAAATCTATCTTATATATTCTTTTACGATATTGTATCAAATTTGTTTCATTAATTTTTAATAATTAA